>DAIOGY010000134.1:0-4579 GCA_036745005.1 Acidimicrobiales bacterium
CCTTCGAGATGATGATCGATACCTTGTCGATCGTGGTGCCCATGGTGGTCTCCTTGTCTAGATGCAGCCGCGGGGCTTGGGGATGCCCGCGATCTTGGCCGCGAGCTTCGCCGGGCCCTTGGGGAACAGCTGGTAGAGCTCCTTGATGGCGACCCCGGAGGTCTTGCCCAGCTCGCGCACGCTCGGACCGGTCCCCTTCGCCTCGTACTGGGCCCGCATGAAGCGCACGACCAGCCAGTGGCGATCGGTCAGGTCCTCGATCCCCTCGCGTCGGGCCAGGGCCGGCACCATCTCCTCGCGCCACTCGGTGGGGTCGGTGAAGAAGCCCTCGTCGTTCAGGTGGACCTGCACGCCGTCAATCGTGTCGACGCTCATCGCGTCACCTCCTCTTTCGGCCGCTCGGCCAGGTGCTTGCCGGCCCGCGGCATCTCGCTGCGGATCCCCGGGATGTCCCGGCCCGGCAGCAGGCTGTGCCAGTAGAGCCACTGGAACATCAGCTTGCCCAGGTGGTTGAGGTGGGTCTCCTTGAGCAGGGGCAGCCCCACCGGGCCCGGGTAGTGGCCGGTCAGCGGCTCGACGTCGTAGTTGAAATCGATCAGCATCGCCTTGGAGAACCCGGTCTCGATGAAGCAGTTCGCGTGCCCGTCGTAGGAGCCGTCCAGCGCCTCGCCGGCCAGGAAGCGCCGGACGTTCTCGACCAGGATCTCGCCCTCGAAGTGGGTGACCGACCCGGCCTTGGAGATGGGCAGCGCCGCGGCGTCGCCCAGGGCGAAGACGTGGGGCGAGGCCTGGGACTGCAGGGTGTGCGGGTCGGTCAGCACGAAGCCGAGGCCGTCGCCCAGGCCCGGCGAGCGCGTCACGAAGGACGCCCCGCTGTGGGCGGGCACGACGACCCCCAGGTCGAAGCCGATCTCGCGCTCGTCGTAGGAGATGAGGCGCCCGCCGACCCCGTCGACCTCGCCCGTGTTGAACTCGGTCACCAGGTGGATGCCCCGCTCCTCGAGCATCCCGCCGAGATGATGCGCGGCGACGGGCGTGGTGAAGGCGGCGTCGAGCGGCGTCACGAAGGTCAGGTCCACCTCGTCACGGATCCCGCGCTCGTGGAAGAACCAGTCGGCGAGGAAGCAGAACTCCAGGGGCGCCACCGGACACTTGATCGGCATCTCGACGACGTTGACCACGACGCGCCCGCCCGCGAAGGTGGCGAGGGCCGCCCCGAGCTCGGCCGCCGAGTCGAGGGTGTAGAAGGTGAAGACCCTCTCGCCCCAGCCCGGGCCGGTGAGACCCTCGGTGTCCTCGAAGGCCAGGCGCGAGCCGGAGGCCACGACGAGCACGTCGTAGGGCAGCTCGTAGCCGTCAGCGAGGTGCACGACCCGGTTCGCGACGTCGACGCGGTCGACGTCGCCGAGGCGGAACTCGACGCCCGAGGCCAGCTGGCGCGCGCGGGGGCGCACGATCTCGCCGGGCACGGCCAGGCCGAAGGGGACGAACAGCAGTCCGGGCTGATACACGTGCCAGTCGTCCTGGTCGACGCAGATGATGGAGGCCTCGCGGCGCGAGAAGGCCCGGCGCAGTCGGTTGGCCACCAGCGTGCCGCCGGTGCCAGCCCCGAGAATCACGATCCGTCGCATACGCCACGACCCTTCACTCCCAGCCTGGCGCGGCGGGGCCCCGCCACCCCAGGGCCGAAGGTCAGTTCAGCGAATGGACCTCGCGGGCGGAAACGGATCAGCCCGCGACGACGCCCTCGCGATGGAGCCGGTCGCCGATCTCGGCCGCGAGTTCGAGCAGCCGCTCCAGATGGACCGCCTCGGTCCGGTAGGTGACGATGCACGTGCGCAGCGTGGTGCGCCCGTGCACCACCGCGTTGGACGGGAAGACGGTGCCGTCGACCTGGATCTCGGTCATCAGCCTCATGTTCAGCCGGTCGAGGTACGCCTCATCGGTGACCCCCTCGGGCCGGTAGCGAAAGCAGCAGATGGAGAGCGACGGCGCGCAGGCCAGCTCGAACTCGGGGGTCGCCTCGATGCGCCGGGCGAGCCAGTTCGTGAGCTCGACGTCGTGCTCGATCCGGCGGGCGAAGGCGCCGCGGCCGTGGGCCAGCAGCGCCACCCACACCCGCAGCGCCGCGAAGCCGCGGCTCAGCTGCAACCCGGCCTTTCCCAGGTCGTCCCCGCGCTCCACGACGCCTCTCTCGTGCTCCACGTAGGCCGCGTGGGCGCTGAAGGAGCCGGCGAGCAGCGACGCGTCGCGCACGAGGATGAACGCCGTCGTCAACGGGGCGTACAGCCACTTGTGGGCGTCGAAGGTGATCGAGTCGGCGAGCCCGATCCCGTCGAGCAGCGGGCGGAGCGAGTCGGTGACGGCCAGCGCCCCGCCGTAGGCGGCGTCGACGTGGAACCAGGCGCGGTGGCGCGTGGCGACGTCGGCGATCCGCACCAGGGGATCGATCGCGCCGGTGCCGGTGGTGCCGGCCGTCGCCACGATGGCCGTGGGCCGGACGCCCTTCGCCACGTCCTCGGCGACGAGCCTCTCCAGGTCGTCGACGCGCATGCGAAGTGCGTCGTCCACCGCGACCTTGCGCACCGACGCCTCCCCCAGGCCCAGCACGTCAGCCGCCCGGTCGACGGTGAAGTGGGCCTCGGACGACGCGTAGAACGCCAGGGGCGGCCCGGCGGTCACGCCCTCGGTGCGCCCGCCCGGCCACGCGTGGTCGCGGGCGAGCTTGAGCCCCGTCAGGTTGGCCAACGCGCCGCCCTGGACGATCATGCCGCCGGCGCCCGCCGGCATCCCGAAGCGTCCGGCCAGCCACCGCACGAGCTGGCTCTCCACCTCGGCCGCGCCCTGGGAGGCCGACCACCCGCCGGCGTTCGCGTTGAGGCCCGAGGCCAGCAGGTCCGCGACCGCCCCCGGCACGGTGCCCCCGCCCGAAATGTAGGCCAGGAACCCGCCGCTGCCCGGCCGGGTGGAGTTGTCCAGCAACGTCTGGAGGAGCGCGGCGATCTCGTCGTCGCTCAGCGGCTCGTCCGGGACGTCCATCGCGAGCGCCGCGTGCACGGACGCCGGCGTGACCTGTGGTGACACGGGACCCTCGGGCAGCGAGGCCAGCAGCCCCGCGTACAGGTCGACGATGCGGTCAGCGAAGACGCGCGTGCGCTCCGGCGACCAGTCGAGGTCGGTGACCGGCGCCGGCGAGTCCTCGAGCACATCGCGAGTATAGGAACCACCCCGCACGACCCGCGTGGACCGGCGCGGTGGCACGCGTGACACGTGCGGAGTACGGTGGCCCCAACATCAAGAGCGACCGAGGGACATGGCCCGACGACGTCGCCGCAACCAGCCGAGAGGCAACGGTGCGAACGCCATGCGATGGAGGAGCAATGTCAGCTGTTCGACCACCCGCGATCTGCGGGTTGTACCTGCCCGGCCACTGCGTGCACTGGATCCAGGCGCGCCTCGGCTGGGAGGACCAGGAGAACACACCGGTCCGGGGACGCGTCGTCGACATCGGCGACGACGGCACGGTCGTCATCGACGTCGAGGGCGAGTGCCGGGAACTCTGGAATCACCAGGCGCGCCGCATCGCCGACACGCTGGACGAACGGGGCAACACGGTGTGGCACCAACCACGATGGGGTCTCCTCACCGTCGGGCCTACCCACTTCGGGTACGCCTTCTGCGTCGTCGCCGCGGACGCCGGCCACCGGGCGTGTCCGGAGCAGCCCCCCGATGGTTCGCCGGTCGAGCTGCTTCGCGACGCCGGGGGGTTCTCGATTCCGGCGTCCCGGCTGCCCGCGCCGGACCCCGCTGACGGCGACGACGCGAAGTAACCTCGGATTCCGTTCATCGCGGAGGGCACGTATCGGCATGGGTACAGGCGACGTCGCCATAGTCGAGGTCTCGAGGAGGATTCACGCCCCGGTCGAGGTGGTCTTCGGCGTGGTCGCGGATCCACGACGGCACCCGGAGTTCGACGGGTCGGGAATGGCCCGGATGAGCGCCCCCGGCACGCCGATCTCCGGTGTCGGCGACCAGTTCCTCATGTACATGCACAACGACGACTTCGGCGACTACGAGATGGTCAACCACGTCGTGGAGTTCGAGGCCAATCGCCGCATCTCGTGGGCGCCCACCCGGGGCACCAATCATCCCGAGGGCTACTCCACGCTCCCCGACGACGGACCGCCGACCATCACGTGGACCTACGACCTGGTCGCCGACGGGCCGACGGCGACGATGGTGACCGAGATCTATGACGTCACGCACGCGCGCGAGGACCTGCGAAGAATCCTGCGCAATGGCGAGCGCTGGCGCGGTCGCATGGAGCTCTCACTCGAGAAGCTGGCCGAGCTCTGCGAGCGAGACGCCGGCGAGGGCGACGCGCCCCCGGGTTCCACCTAGTACCCGGCGGCGCCGTCGCGCGACGAGTGGATCGCCACGTCACGACCGATCGGCCGACAAGGGCACGGATAGGGTTCAGCCCATGAGGGTCGCTCCACGCAAGGCGTCGCGGGCGCGCACGATCGTCCTCGTCGTCGCGCTCGGGGCCGTCGCGACCGCCCTCACGGCGGGCTGGTGG
>DAIOGY010000135.1:0-4565 GCA_036745005.1 Acidimicrobiales bacterium
GGATTCAGCGAAGAAAATAATGTGTTCATCTCGACGGAGGAATGATGGGACGACTCGACAACAAGGTGGCGATCATCACGGGAGCCGCGAGCGGCATCGGGAGGGCCACGTCCAAGGTCTTCGCCTCCGAGGGCGCCAAGGTCGTCGTCGCCGACCTCGACGAGAAGGCCGGCCCGGCGTTGGCCGAGGAGCTCGGTGGCCTCTTCGTCTCGGTCAACGTCGCGGACGAAGCGAGCGTCAAGTCGATGTACGACGCGGTCATCGCCGCCTACGGCGGGGTCGACATCCTGTTCAACAACGCCGGGATCTCGCCGAACGACGACGACTCGATCCTCACGACCGGCCTCGACGCCTGGCGCCGGGTCCAGGAGGTCAACCTGACCTCGGTCTACCTGTGCTGCAAGTACGGGATCCCCCTGCTGCTCGAGCGCGGCGGCGGGTCGGTGATCAACACGGCGTCCTTCGTGGCCGTGCTGGGATCGGCGACCTCTCAGGTCTCCTACACCGCCTCCAAGGGCGGTGTCCTCGCCATGAGCCGCGAGCTCGGCGTCCAGTTCGCCCGCCAGGGCGTGCGGGTCAACGCCTTGTGCCCGGGACCGGTCAACACCCCCCTGCTCCAGGAGCTCTTCGCCAAGGACCCCGAGCGCGCCGCGCGGCGCCTGGTGCACATCCCGATGGGACGCTTCGGCGAGGCCGAGGAGATCGCCAAGGCCGTGCTGTTCCTGGCGAGCGACGACTCGTCCTTCGTGACGGCCTCGACCTTCCTCGTCGACGGCGGGATCCACGCGGCCTACGTGACGCCGCTCGACTAGACCCGCGATGGACGTCGAGGACCACCGCGCCGTCGCGGTCGCCGCCTTCAACAGGTGCTGGGAGCTGCTCGACCAGGACGTCCGGTCCAATGACGACAACGCGGAGCTGCTGACGAACGCGTTCGCCTCGCGCTACCACTGGGAGGTCGCGGGCGAGCCACGCCAGCTGGTCATCGGCGACTGGATGATCTCGCGAGCCGCCGCGGCGCTCGGCCACGGGAGCCTCGCGGTGTGGTTCGCGGTGCGCGCCGACAGCGCCGCGGCCTCCCAGGACGGTCCCGAGTGGCTCAGCGCCCCGACAGCCGAGGGAGTCGCGCGCGCCTACACCGCCGCCGGCGACCCCGTGCGCCGCGACATCTGGATCGAGAGAGCCAGCCGGCTCGTCGCCGCGATCGCCGACGAGGAGGACCGCGACCTCATCGCGAGCCAGCTCTCGTCGGTCCCGCGCTGAACCAGGGACGCACGGTCCCCGCACCGCCGAACCGGGAGGTACTGTCAAGGCGACACTCGGCGGGAGGCACGCATGACCGCGGTGACGATGGGCAGCGGTCCTTCGGAGTTCCTCTACATCCTGATCGTCTTCGTGATCCCCTTGTCGGCCATCATCAGCGCCGCCATGACCCCGACGCAGACCTTCCGCAACGCCAGCTCCAACAAGGTCCTCTGGGTCATCCTCCCGTTCTTCTTCGGGTTCATCGCCGCCGTGATCTACTGGTCGTTCATCTATCCGCGCCTGCGGCGCGCCCGGGGCGTGTAGGCGCGGCGGCGCACCGTGACGCCACCTCTCAACTGGGGCTCGGCTCGCCGGTGCGGCCCGGCACGAAGTAGTCGCTGAGGTACTTCTCGCCCTCGTCGCAGGCCACCGTCACCACGACGGTCCCCGCCGCCAACTCGGCGAGCAGGCGACGAGCCACCACCATGTTCGCTCCGGTGCTCGGCCCGACCAGGAGCCCGTGCTCACGGCACAGGCGGCGCATCTCGGCGACGGCCTCGTCGCTGTGGACTGACACCACTCGGTCGACCATCTCGTGGTTGCGCTGGTAGATCGACGGCACGAACCCGTCCGAGATCCCCTCGATGCGGTGCAGTCCCGTGTCGCCGCACAGGATCGTGCACGACTCGCTGGGCTCGAGGGCGACGAGGAGTACGTCCGGGTTGGCCGCCCGGAAGGCCTGGCCCACGCCGATGAGCGTGCCGCCGGTGCCCACGCCCATGATGAAGGCCCCGGGTTCGCTGCCCGGCGGCAGCTGGGAGAGGATCTCGGGTCCGAGCCAGGTGCGGTTCTCCTCGATGTTCCACTCCGACTCGAACTGGTACGGCGCGAAGTAGCCGGGCAGCTCGCCCAGGCGCCGGGCTTCGGCGAGCGCCTCGTTGACGTGAAAGGTGCCCACGTAGTGGACCTGGGCCCCGAACGCCGTCGAGATGGCGGTGCGTTCCGGACTGAGGCCCTCGGGCATCACCACGACCATCTTGTAGCCCTTGACTGCGGCGACCATGCTCATGGCGTTGCCCGTGTTGCCGCTCGTCGCTTCCACGATCGTGTCGCCGGGCTGGAGCAGTCCCTCGCGCTCGGCGCGCTCGATGATGTAGCGCGCCATGCGGGCCTTGATCGAGCCCGACGGGTTCAGGTACTCGAGCTTCAGCCACACGCCGTCGACCACGATCAGCGGCGTCGACCCGATGGCGTCGAGAATGTTGGACCGCGCGACCGTCTCCATGGCCACCGCCTTTCGCTTTGTCCGCGACCACACTACGGCGCTCGCCGCGCCAGGCCGATCAGGGGATGAGGAAGTTGGTGAACTGCCAGGGGTCGCCGCGGTCGAGCGCGCGGCCCGACCACCCGTCGAACCAGTCGGCGTGGGTCGTCACCGGGTCCCAGTCGATGGGCCCCGACCACGTGGTGCCCACGTAGGGACGCGCCACGTCGAGCACGTCGCGCCACGGCAGCTCGTCGGGGACCCGCACGCCCTCGCGCGGTGCGCGCAGCATCCAGTCCACCGCCCCCAGGATCGACGCGGCGACCTGGACGGTGGTGGCGTTCTGGTGGGGGGCGACGGCGCGCGCCTCCTCGATCGTGGTCAGCATGCCGGTCCACCACGACTTGTAGGGGTGCCCCATCACGAGCACGCCGAGCTCGTCGCGGCCGGCGATGATCTCGTCGTTCATGATGCGTTGGCGCTCGGGGTACGCGTACTGGTTGCCCTCGAGCTCGATGAAGCTGGCCCAGGCGGCGTCCGAGGGGCAGTAGGCGTAGTGCACGGTGGGCCGGTAGATCGCGCGAGCGCCCTCCCAGACCGTCAGGTGATCGCAGATCGTGAAGGCCTCGCCGTGACGTATCACCATGCCCAGGATCGGCCCGGAGGCGACGCGGGATCGCACGAGCGTCTTGTGGGCCATCTGCGCCAGGCAGATCTGGTTCAGCGGTCCCTCGCCCTCGTGCGTCAACCCCAGGGGCGGGAGCGTCCTCTCGTGCGTGCCCCACCCGAGCTCGGCCGGCGCGACGCCCTCTTCGTAGAAGCCGTCGACGCTCCACGTGTTGACGAACTCGCCGACCTGCTTGGGCTCGTCGCTGACCTGGGTGTCGCGCTCGGCGATGTGGATGGCCCGCACGTCGAGCTGGTGGGCCAGCGCGGCGAAGTCCCCGGCGTCGAGCGCCCCACCGATGCGCTCGTGGCGCTCGGCCAGGAGTCCGTCGGCCAGGACGGCGTGGGCGATCTCGACCAGCGCCTGCTTGGTGAAATGGCTCACCAGCCCGGGGTTGGCGCCGTGTTCGACCACGGCCGACGGCCCGTCGTTCGCGCCCCAGCGCGCCAGCTGGCGCCGCAGCGCCATGTGGCGCCAGTACAGGGTGCGCTGCTGAGGCGGCGTGCTCGCGGGGTCGCCGTAGGGGTCCCACACCTCCACGCTCGTATTGAGGTAGCGCACGTCGTGCTCGCGGCACCAGTCGAGCAGTTCGGTCAGGTCGATGTTCCACGCGAGGTCGATCAGCAGGTCGCCGGCTCCGAGGTGCGCCCCCAGGATTGCGGTGAGGTTGTCGCGGGTGATCTCGAACTGCTCGTAGCGGACCCCGCGCGCCAGCGACGACGCGACGCGCTCGCGGTTATCGCGGCTCTCGATGATGGTCACCGTCGCGGGGTCCAGGGAGAAGTGGTCCACCAGCATGGGCAGGACGCACTGGGCGACCGAGCCGCATCCCAATACGACGACCCGGCCGGGCGGGAGACGGTCACTCAATCAGGGGGCCTTTCGACGACGGCGAACTACGAGACTACTCTCGTCGCCCGCCCTCGACGGACGGCTACGACACCGTCATGCCGGCGTCCACGCGCAGGTCGGCGCCGGTGACCGCCGAGGCGGCCGGCGAGCAGAGCCACGCGATCGCGGCGGCCACCTCAGATGGCTCGATGAGCCGTCCGAGCGGCTGCTGGGCGGCGAACGCCTCGGCGCTCGCCAATCCGTAGACGCGCGCCGACGCGTCGAGGATGGGCGTGCGCGTCGAGCCCGGACTGACCGCGTTGGCGGTGACGCCATACTCGGCGAGGTCCATGGCCACGCCGCGGATGAGCCCGATGACCGCGTGCTTGGCCGCGGAGTACGCCGCCAGGTGGCGCAACCCCAGCGAGCCCGCCGCCGAGGCCACCGCGACGATGCGCCCGTGGCCGTCCGCGCCATTGGCGATCAGCACCGGTGCGGACGCGTCGATGAGGCGCCGGCACCCCAGGACGTTGATCGACCACACCGCGTCCCACGCGG
>DAIOGY010000136.1:0-4546 GCA_036745005.1 Acidimicrobiales bacterium
CGGCGGCACCCGGACCTTGCGGCCCGCGGGCTCGAAGCGCAGGTCGAAGCGGCCGCGGCCGTCCAGGGCGTTCCCGTCTCCCCCGGCACCGGACTCGGGCGCCGCGGCGGGCGCCCTCACCTCTCTCACGACGCGTCGGCCGCCTGCTGGGCGCGGTGCGCGCTGATCCAGTTGGCGCCCCAGGGGTCGTGGTCGAGCATCAGGTCCGCGGCCTTGACGGCGCGGACGAGTTGCGGCGTGCGGGCGTCCATGATGGCGCTGGTGAGTCCGCACTTCATGGCCATGGGCATGAACACCGCCCCCAACGTCGCGCGGTCCGGCATGCCGAACGAGACGTTGGACGCCCCGAGCGTCATGTTGAGTCCGAACTCCGCGTGGATCATCGAGATGGTCTCGAGAGTCTTGGCCACGAGTGTGGTGTCCGCGCCGATGGGCATGGCGAGGGGGTCGATCACGATGTCCTCGATGGCGATGCCGTAGGTGCCGGTCGCCACCTCGACGATCTTGCGCACCAGCTCCAGGCGACGCCCGGGTTCCATCGGGATCTCGAACTCGTCGTTGGGCAGCGCGATGATCGCCGCCCCGTGGCGCTTGACCAGCGGCAGGATGGCCTCAAGCCGGTCGTCCTCGGCGGTCACCGAGTTCACGAGGGCCTTGCCCTGATAGGTCGAGAGGCCCGCGTCCAGCGCCTCGATGACCGACGAGTCGATGCACAGCGGGATGTCGCTGAGGCCCTGGATCATCGTGACCGCCTGGACCATCAGGTCGACCTCGTCGGCCAGGGGCACGCCCATGTTGACGTCGAGCACCATGGCGCCCCCGGCCACCTGCTGGGCGACGTCGATCGCGATGCGAGACAGGTCCCCCGCGCGCAGCTGCTCCTGGAAGATCTTGCGCCCGGTGGGGTTGATGCGCTCGCCGATGATGCAGAAGGGCTGATCGTCGCCGATCACGACCTCGCGGGTCGCCGAGCGCAGGGTGGTGTGCACGCCGCGCCGCTAGACCGTGGCCATCGCGCGCTTGGCCTCCAGCAGGTCCTTGGCGCGGCGCACCGCCGCCGAGGCGTCCGAGGCGTAGCCGTCGGCGCCCACGGCGTCGGCGTACTCCTGGGTGACCGGCGCGCCGCCGACCATCACGATGACCTGATCGCGCAGGCCGGCCTTCTCCAGCGCGTTGATGTTGGCCTTGAACATCGGCATCGTGGTGGTCAGGAAGGCCGAGAACCCGACGATGTCCGGCTTGTGCTCGACGATGGCCTCGACGAAGCGCTCGGGGGCGACTTGAACGCCGAGGTCGATCACGTGAAAGCCCGCGCCCTCCAGCATGATGTTGACCAGGTTCTTGCCGATGTCGTGCACGTCGCCCTTGACGGTGCCCATCACGAACGTCCCGACGGCCTCCACGCCCGTGGCCACCATGAGCGGGCGCAGCACGTCGAGCGCGCCGGCCATGGCGCGCCCGGCGATCAGCATCTCGGGAACGAAGAAGTCACCGCGCTCGAATCGTGCGCCGACCTCCTCGAGCGACGGGATCAGGGCGTCGAAGAGCAGGGTCTCGGGGTCGAGTCCCATCGCCAGGCCGGCGTTGGTCAGCTCGAGGACCGCCGGGGCGTTGCCGACGAGGGTCGAGTCGTACATCTCCTTGAGCAGTTCGTCACGGGTCACGTCGCACCTTCTCCCTCTGATCGGAATCCGAGCGCGGCCGACAGGGCGTCGGCCTCGGCGATGCACTGGGCGCCGGTCTCGCGCACGCGCGCCGCGCCGAGCCGGCTGGATGGCCCGGACACCGAGAGCGCGGCGATCACCTCACCGTCGCGGCGGCGCACCGGGGCGGCCACGGCCACCAGTCCCTCCTCGAGCTCCTCGTCGGCCCGGGCGTAGCCGCGCCGGCGCACCTGGTCGAGGTCGTCCTCCAGCACGGTACGACTGGTGATGGTGCGCGGCGTCAGCCGCGCCAGTCGGCCCGCGGGCAGCGTAGCGACGCCGTAGGCGAGGAAGACCTTGCCGAGCGCGGTGCAGTGCACCGGCTCGGCCCGGCCGAGCCAGTTGGTGCCGCCCAGCACGTAGCGGCTGTCGACCTGGGCGATCTGCTCGACCAGGGCGCGGCGCAGCACGCCGAGGTTGATCGTCTCGCGGCAGACCTCGCCGAGTCGCTCGAGGAAGGGCGTCGCCACGGCGACCAGGTCGGTCTCGGCGTTGCCGCGCAGCGAGTAGCGCACGAAGGCGTCGCCGGGCACGAAGGCGCCGTCGGCCTCGCGGCGCAGCAGCCCGTTGCGCTCGAGTGCCGTCAGCAGTCGCGACGTGGTGCTCTTGGCCAGGCCGGTCGACTCGGCCAGCTCGCTGAAGGTGACCGAGCGCGCGGAGTCGACGACGCGGGTGAGCAGGTGCGCGGCGCGATCGACGGCCTGGGCCCCCGACGGTTTGGTCATGTCCCTCACGCTCACGAGTTCCATAGTACAGTACGGAGTTCTACAATATGAATCGCGGCCCGAGCCACCTCGCGGCCCGGATCAGGTGAGGCAGGCGGCGATGTTTGTCAACAAGATGGCCCGGTACGAGCTGCTCTCCCCCGACGCGATCGAGGTCCTCGACCGGGGCTGGCGCCGCATCGTCTCGGAGATCGGCGTGCAGTTCGTCAAGCCCGAGGCGGTCGAGCTCTTCCGCGCCGCCGGCCAGGGCGTCGACGGCCAGACGGTGAAGTTCGACCCCGAGTTCATCGTCGAGCAGATCGCCAAGGCGCCGCGCGAGTTCGACATCCAGGCGCGCAACCCCGCCAACACCGTGCACATCGGCGGCGACCACATGGTCTTCGGCGGCGTCTACGGCCCGCCCTTCGTGCGCGAGGGCGCGCTGCGCCGCGAGGCGACCCTGGAGGACTTCCGCAAGTTCACCATGCTGGCCCAGAGCTACCCCGAGCTCGACACCGCCGGCGGGGTGATCTGCGAGCCCAACGACGCGCCGCTGGACTCACGGCACCTCGACATGATCTTCGCCCTGCAGACCCTGACCGACAAGATCTACATGGGCAACGTCGTCTCGGGCGTGAACGCGCGCGACACGATCGCCATGACCGAGATCCTGCTCGGCGGGCGCGAGGCCATCGAGGCCACGCCCGCGACGATCTCGCTCATCAACTGCAACTCGCCCCTGCGCTGGGACGACCGGATGCTCGACGCCCAGTTCGAGTACAACCTGGCCAACCAGCCGGTCATCTTGACCCCGTTCCTGCTCATGGGCGCGATGAGCCCGGTCACCATCGCCTCGGCGCTGGCCCAGCAGATGGCCGAGGCCCTGACGGGCATCGCCCTGGCCCAGCTCATCCGACCGGGCTGTCCGGTGGTCTTCGGATCGTTCCTGTCCAACATCGACATGCAGTCGGGCTCGCCGTGCTTCGGCACGCCCGAGTCCGCCATCGGCCTGCTCTGCACCGGGCAGCTGGCGCGCCACTTCGGGCTGCCCTTCCGCACCGGCGGCGGGCTGACGTCGAGCCAGATGCCCGACGCCCAGGCCGGCTACGAGGCGCTCATGACGATGCTGCCGACGTTCCTGACCGGCACCAACATGGTCATGCACGCGGCCGGGTGGCTCGAGAGCGGCCTCGTGAGCTGCTACGAGAAGTTCATCATCGACATCGAGCTGCTGCGCATGCTGCGCGTGGAGTTCACGCCCCTGGAGATCGACGAGGCCGCGCTGGCCTTCGACGCCCACCTCGAGGTCGGCCACGGCGGCCACTTCCTGGGCGCCGAGCACACGATGACGCGCTTTCGCGATTGCTTCTACCGGCCCCTCGTGTCCAACTCGCAGAACTTCGAGCGCTGGACGCGCGAGGGCGCGAACGACGCGGCCGCCCGCGCGACCGCGATCTACCAGAAGAAGCTCGAGGAGTACGAGGCACCCGCGCTCGACGACGCGATCCGCGCCGAGCTCGCCGAGTACGTCACGCGCCGTCGCGGCGAACTCGGCGACTGACGTGACGCCCGTCGCGCGAGCCCTCAGGCCCCGCCGTGTGCCGAAGGTCCCCGCCGGCGCGCGCCGTTCGACTGGCGGGGTCGCGACCGACACGAGAAGATGGGCGCCATGAACGACTCCACCACCGCGGCCCGGGCCGTCATCATCGGCGCCGGCATCGTCGGAAACTCCCTCGCCTACCACCTCGCGCGCCTCGGCTGGCGCGACCTGATCCTCGTCGACAAAGGCCCGATGCCCAACCCCGGCGGCTCGACCGGGCACGCGTCGAACTTCATCTTCCCCGTCGACTACTCCAAGATGATGACCGAGCTCACCGCCGACTCGACCGCGCAGTACAAGGAGCTTGGCGTCTTCATCGAGAGCGGCGGCATCGAGGTCGCGCGCACCGACGCCCGGCGCCAGGAGCTGCGCCGGCGCGCCGCGGCCGCGACGGCCTGGGGCTACGACCACCAGCTGCTCAGCCCCGACGAGGTCGCCAAACTGGTCCCGTACCTGGACCCCGCGTCGATCCTCGAGGGCCTCTACTTCCCCAACGTCGGCGTGGTGGACTCGCTGCGCGCCGGGACCATCATGCGCGA
>DAIOGY010000137.1:0-4520 GCA_036745005.1 Acidimicrobiales bacterium
TCGAGGGCCTCCACGGCCGCGATCGGCGCGGCCACGTGGGCCGGCTCGACGCTGATGCGCGCGATGGACGAGGAGCGCGCCACCTCGCTCTGGCCGCGCGTGGGGCCCGCGGACGTGGTGGCCACCAGCACCACCCCGGTCACGCTGGCCGGCACGATGGTCCCGCGCACGCCCATCACCTGGGCGACCGCGCGCACGGACTCCTCCAAGTCCCCGGTCGCGTCGATGAGCCCGACCAGCAGGAGGTTGCCCACGGCGTGCCCGGCCAGCTCGCCGACGCCGAAGCGGTGCTCGAAGGACGCGGTGAGGGGGTTCGCCGGGTCGCCCAGCGCCACCAGGCACTTGCGCAGGTCGCCCACCGCCGCGACGTCCAGCATCGCGCGCAGGCGTCCGGTCGACCCCCCGTCGTCGGCCACCGACACCACCCCGGTGACGTCGTCGCTGAGCCGCGCCAGCGCGCGCAGCGAGACGGCGGTCCCGTGGCCGCCGCCCACGGCGACGACCCTCATCGGGCGATGTCGCGGTGGAAGACGGCGTGGGTCAGGTGGAGGCGGCGCCGGATCTCCTCGGCGATCGCCACCGAGCGGTGCCGACCGCCGGTGCAGCCCACCGCGACCGAGAGGTAGGACTTGCCCTCGCTCGCGAACGCCGGGATCTGCCACTCCAGCAGGTTCACCACGTCGTGCAGGAAGTGCTCGGCCGGCTCCTGGCCCAGGACGTAGTCGGCCACCGCAGCGTCGAGCCCCGACAGCGCGCGCAGCTCCTCGATCCAGTACGGGTTGGGCAGGAAGCGGCAGTCGAAGACCAGGTCGACGTCGCGCGGGATGCCGTGGGCGTACCCGAAGGAGACCAGCGAGACGCGCATGGCGTCGCTGGTGTCGGCCTCGGTGAACGTCTCGGCGATGCGGCTGCGCAGCTGGTTGGTGTTGAGCGGCCCGGTGTCGAAGATCAGGTCGGCGGCGTCGCGGATCGAGGCCAGGAGCGCCCGCTCGGTGGCGATGGAGTCGGCCAGCGTGGCCCCGGGGAAGGGGTGGCGGCGCCGGTTGCCCTCGAAGCGGTGGATGAGGACCTCGTCGGGGGCGTCGAGGAACAGGATCTTCACGCTGTCGTGGCGCGCCGCGAGCTCCTTCTCCACCGCCAGGAGCTGGTCGGGCTGGGTCGTGCCCGAGCGCCCCACGATGAAGGCGACCCCGGCGTTCTCGTGGGACCCGCCCGAGGCGAGCTCGCTCACGCGCACCAGCAGCTCGACGGGCAGGTTGTCGATGACGAACCAGCCGACGTCTTCGAGCGCGGCCGAGACGGTGGAGCGGCCCGCGCCGGACATCCCGGTCACGAGCAGGATCTCACTCATCGTCTCCGCCCTTTCGTGGCGTCACCGGGCGCGGCGCTCGCAAGTGATCGTAGAGCCTGACCGCGACGTCACGGGGCAGCCAGGCCAGCGCGTCGAACTCCTCGAAGGTCGCGGCGCGCAGCGCGTCGAGCGAGCCGAACTGCGCCAGCAGCTTCTCGCGACGCGCCGGCCCGAGACCCTCGACGCCCTCGAGCGACGAGGCGACCATCGAGCGCCCGCGCTTGGAGCGGTGGAAGGTCACGGCGAATCGGTGGGCCTCGTCGCGGATGCGCTGGACGAGGTACAGGCTCTCGCTGCCGCGCTCGAGCGCGATCGGGGTCGAGCGGCCCGGCCGGTAGAGGAGCTCCTCGCGCTTGGCCAGCGCCGCGAACTCCACGCCCTCGACGCCGACCTCGGCCGCGGCGTGCTGGGCCGCGTGCAGCTGGGGCAGGCCCCCGTCGAGGATGACGAGGTCGGGCCGGCGAAACGCGCCCGACCCCGCCGGGTCGTTGAAGTGGGCCAGGCGCCGGCGCACGACCTCGGTCATGGCCCCCACGTCGTCGTTGCCCAGCGCCTCGCGCACGTTGAAGTGCCGGTAGTCGCTCTTCTTGGCCAGGGCGTCCTCGAACACCACCATCGAGCCGACGTAGTTGGTCCCCTGGAGGTGGCTCATGTCGAAGCACTCGATGCGGAAGGGCGGCTGGACGAGGCCCAGCGCCGCGCCGAGCTCGGAGAGCGCGCGGCTGCGCACGTTGTGGTCGCTCTGGCGTCGCAGCGAGTCGCGCGCCACGACGGCCAGCGCGTCGGCGTCGGCCATCTCCAGGACGCGGCGCCGGCGCCCGCGCCGGGGCGCGACGACCGCCACCGGCCGTCCCCGGCGCTCGCTCAGGTACTGGCCCGACAGGGTGGTGGCGACCTCGGGCTCGCCCACCACGACGACCGGGGGCACGTCGGCGCCCTCGGGGTACAGGTCGGGCAGCAGCGTCTCGAGGATCTCGGCGCCGCCCTCGTCCATCGAGCGGTCCACCAGGTGCACGGTGCGCCCGATGACGCGCCCGTGGCGCACGCGAAAGCGCACCACCGCGGCGCGCCCGCCGTCGGTGCCGATGGCGATCACGTCGAGGTCCGAGTGGTCGTCGAGCACCACGCTCTGGTCGCTGGCGGCGCGCTCCAGCGCGGCCAGGGCGTCGCGGGCCCGCGCCGCCGCCTCGTAGCGCTGCTCGGACGCCGCCTCGGTCATCTGGGCGTCGAGCAGGCGGCGCAGGGGGCGCACGTCGCCCTCGAAGAACCGCACCCAGGACCCGAGCAGCTCGTGGTACTGCTCGCGGTCGACCGCGCCCACGCACGGCCCCGAGCACTTGGCGATGTCGAACAGCAGGCAGGGCCGCCCGATGCGCTGGTGGTAGTCGAACTTGTGGCGCGTGCACGTGCGCAGCGGAAAGGCCTGGACCAGCTCGTCCATCGTCTTGCGCAGGTCCTTGACGTTCACGAACGGCCCGAAGTAGCGCACGCCCTTGACGTGGCGCGCGCGCGTCAGGAACGGCGCCGGGAAGTCGCCGCGCGTGTCCAGGGCGACGAAGGGGAAGCTCTTGTCGTCCTTGAGCATCATGTTGTAGCGCGGCTGGTTCTCCTTGATCAGCTCGTTCTCCAAGATGAGCGCGTCGACCTCGGTGGGCGTGACGATCCACTCGACGGCCGCGGCGTCGTCCATGAGCGCCCGGGTCTTGTCGCTCAGGCCCTCGGGCCGCTGGAAGTAGCTGGCCACCCGCGAGGCCAGGGACAGGGCCTTGCCCACGTAGATGACCTGGCCGGCGCCGTTGCGAAAGAGGTAGCACCCGCTCGAGCGCGGGATGCCCGAGGGCTTGGCCAGCACTACGCGCTCCTGCGGGCCCTCTCGAGCACCTGGCGCAGCACCGTCCCGGTGGCCGTGGGCAGCGTCGCCACGGTCTCGGGTGTCCCCTCGCCCACCACCTGGCCGCCGCGGCGCCCGCCCTCCGGGCCGAGGTCGACGACCCAGTCGGCGGTCTTGACGACGTCGAGGTTGTGTTCGATGACCAGCACCGTATTGCCCTGGTCGACCAGGCGGTGCAGGACCTCGAGCAGGCGCGAGACGTCCTCGAAGTGCAGGCCGGTCGTGGGCTCGTCGAGCACGTAGAAGGTGTGGCCGGTCGGCCGGCGGGCGAGCTCGGTCGCGAGCTTCACCCGCTGGGCCTCGCCCCCCGACAGGGTGGGCGCGGGCTGGCCCAGGCGCACGTAGCCCAGCCCCACGTCGGCCAGGGTGCGCACGTGGCGCAGGATCGTGGGCTGGCGGTCGAAGAAGTCGAGGGCCTCGGTCACCGGCATGTCCAGCACGTCGGCGATCGACTTGCCGCGGTACTGGATCTCGAGGGTCTCGCGGTTGTAGCGCGCCCCCTCGCACACCTCGCAGTTGACGTAGACGTCGGGCAGGAAGTGCATCTCGATCTTGATCGTGCCGTCGCCCGCGCAGGTCTCGCAGCGCCCGCCCTTGACGTTGAACGAGAAGCGTCCGGGCTGATAGCCGCGGACCTTGGACTCGGGGACCTCGGCGAAGAGCCGGCGGATCTTGTCGAAGACGCCCGTGTAGGTCGCCGGGTTCGAGCGCGGCGTGCGCCCGATGGGCTGCTGGTCGACGGCCACCACCTTGTCGATGTGGTCCACGCCCAGGATCGCGTCGTGCTCGGCGGCGACCGTCTTGGCCCCGTTGACCTGGCGCTCCAGGGCGTTAAGGAGGATCGCGTTGACCAGCGTCGACTTGCCCGAGCCCGACACGCCGGTCACCGCCACGAACTTGCCCAGCGGGAAGCTCACCGTGACGTCCTGGAGGTTGTTGGCGCGCGCGCCCTTCACGGTGAGGCGCTGGCCGTCGCCGGCGCGCCGCGACGTCGGCACGGCGATCGTGCGCCGCCCGGACAGGTACTGGCCGGTGAGCGACTCGGGGTTGGCGATGAGCTGCTCGTAGGAGCCGGCGTGCACCACGCGGCCCCCGAACTCGCCCGCGCCCGGTCCGATGTCGACGATGAAGTCGGCCAGGCGGATCGTCTCCTCATCGTGCTCGACCACGATGACCGAGTTGCCCAGGTCGCGCAGGCGCTCCAGGGTGGCGATGAGGCGCCGGTTGTCGCGCTGGTGCAGGCCGATCGAGGGCTCGTCGAGCACGTAGAGCACGCCG
>DAIOGY010000138.1:0-4501 GCA_036745005.1 Acidimicrobiales bacterium
CGTCTTCGGCGGAGAGCATTCGGGCCACTACTACTTCCGCGACAACTACCGGGCCGACTCGGGCATCATCACCGCGATGATCGTGCTCGACCTGCTCAGCCGCGCCGGCGGCACCATGTCCGAGCTGGTCGAGCCCTACGACCGCTACGCCGACTCCGGCGAGGTCAACACGAGCGTCGCGGACCCGGCGGGCACGGTCGCGAAGGTCGCCGCGCACCTGCGCGAGCGCGGCGTCGACGTCGACGAGACCGACGGGCTGACCGCGGACTTCACCACGTGGTGGTTCAACCTGCGCCCGTCCAACACCGAGCCGCTGTTGCGCCTCAACGTGGAGGCGCCCGACGACGCCGAGTGCGCGGCGCGCGTCGCCGAGGTGCGCGAGATGATCAAGGAGGCCTAGCGGTGGGACTCGATCCGTTCCTGCTCGCCCTGCTCGAGGACCCGGTCGACCACGGCCCCCTGCTCTACGTCGGGAGTCGCGACCTGCTCTACAACCCGCGTCGCCACCTCGCCTACGAGGTCCGCGACTCGATCGCCGTCCTGCTGCCCGACGAGGGCCGCAGCGTGGACGAGACGGAGCACCGCGCGCTGATCGACGACCCCACGGCGCGACCAACCGGGACCGGACCGGCACCCGATCGGTCATGACACTGGTCGTCGCCGCGCGGTGAGCGAGCCCGACCGAACCGCCGCGCGCGACTACGTCGCCGTCAACCAGGCCAACTGGAACAGCCGCGTGGTCCACCACGTGCGCGGCTACCCGCTGGACCGGTTCCGTGACGATCCGGACTACCTGTCGGACGTGGTCACCTTCGACCGCGACCGTCTCGGCCCGCTGGACGGGCTCGACGTGGTCCACCTACAGTGCCATATCGGCACCGACACGCTGTCGCTGTCTCGACTCGGCGCACGCTCGGTCACCGGGTTCGACTTCTCGCGGCCGGCTCTCGACGCGGCCGCGCGGTTGGCTGGCGAGTGCGGGGCGACCATCGACTACGTGGAGGGCGAGCTCTACTCGGCGCCCGAGGTCCTCGGCCGGGAGCGCTTCGACCTCGTCTACACCGGGATCGGCGCGCTGTGCTGGCTGCCCGACGTCGCGCGCTGGGCGAAGGTGGTCGCGGCGCTGCTACGCCCCGGCGGCCGCCTGTTCATCCGCGAGGGCCATCCGATGCTGTGGGCGTTGTCTGATCCGCGGCCCGACGGCCTGCTCGTGGTGGAGTTCCCCTACTTCGAGACCGCGGGCGTGCCCTTTTCTGACCCGCACACCTACGTCGAGCACGAGGAGCCGTTGGCCTCGCCCGACATCGTGCACTTCAACCACGGCCTCGCCCAGATCGTCACCGCCGTGACGGATGCGGGGATGACGCTGCTCTCGCTCGAGGAGCACGACAGCGCGCCGTGGAACGCGCTGGGCGAGGTGATGCACGAGGTGGAGGGCGGCGAGTTCCGCCTCCGCGAGCAGCCCGAGCGCCTGGCGGCCACCTACACGCTGCGCGCCGCGCGGCCCCGGCCCGGTCGGGAGGGCGCCCGCTAGCTGAGGCGCTCGACGATCATCGCCATGCCCTGGCCGCCCCCGACGCACATCGTCTCGAGGCCGAAGCGCTTGTCGGCGTCCTCGAGGGCGTTGAGCAGCGTCGTCATGATGCGCGCGCCGGTCATGCCGAAGGGGTGCCCGAGCGCGATGGCGCCGCCGCGGACGTTGAGCTTCTCGAGGGGGATGCCCAGATGGCGTGCGCTGGGGATGACCTGGGCGGCGAAGGCCTCGTTGATCTCGAACAGGTCGATGTCCTCGACGCTCATGCCCGCGCGCGCCATCGCCTGGCGGCTCGCCTCGATGGGGCCGAGCCCCATGATCTCGGGGTTGAGACCGCTCACCCCCGACGAGACGATGCGCGCCAGGGGGGTGATGCCCAACTCGCGCGCCCGGGTGTCGCTCATCACGACGACGGCCGCGGCGCCGTCGTTGAGCGGGCAGGCGTTGCCGGCGGTGACGGTCCCGCCCTCGCGGAAGACCGGCGCCAGCGACGCCAGCTTCTCGAGCGTCGTCTCGGCGCGTGGTCCGTCGTCCTTGGTGACCACCGTCCCGTCGGGGCGCGTCACCGGGATGATCTCGCGCTCGAAGAAGCCGTTGGCCTGCGACTGGACGGCCAGCTCCTGACTGCGCAGGGCGAACTCGTCCATCTCGGCGCGCGAGACCTTCTCCCACTCGGCGACGTTCTCCGCGGTCTGGCCCATGGCGATGTAGATGTCGGGCAGGCCCTCGGGCGGGGACCAGGCCTCCGAGACCCTCTCGGCCCGCCGCGCGGTGCGGGCCATGGCCTCGTCGAAGAGCGGGTTGACCGCGCGCGGGCCGTCCGAGGCGCCCGACGCGAAGCGCGACACCGTCTCGACGCCGGCCGCCACGAAGACGTCGCCCTCGCCGGCGCGGATCGCGTGCGCCGCCATGCGGATGGTCTGTAAGGACGACGAGCAGTAGCGATTGACCGTCACGCCGGGCACGTCGTCGAGCCCGGCGAGCACGGCCGCGACGCGCGCGACGTTGAAGCCCGACTCGCCGGCGGGCTGGCCGCAGCCCACCAGCAGGTCCTCGACCGCGTGGGGGTCGAGCTCGGGGACCTTCTCGAGCACTTCGCGCACGATGTGCGCGGCGAGGTCGTCGGGGCGCAGGTCGACCAGCGAGCCCTTGAAGGCACGCCCGATCGGGGTGCGTCCGGTGGCAACGATGACGGCGTCGGTCATGGGTCCTCCCTGGGGCGGTGTGGCGACGAGCCTAGCGACGCGCCGACTCGGCGTCGTCGAGCGGACCGGCGTCGGCGAAGCCCTGTCGCACGCCCTGGCCGGCGCGCTTGGCCAGCTCCTCGGGTTCGAACACCATCCAGTAGGCGTTGCGGGCGTGGGCGCGCGAGCGGTTCTCGAACAGCGTGGCCAGCTGGGCCGGGTCGTCCGTCTCGTCCTCGTGCACGAAGACCTCGAGGATCGGCGTCGAGGTCATGAGCTGGGCCTGCATCAGGCCGGTGGACGCCTCGTGGGCGCACTGCTTGTCGATGGGCGCCGACCCGGGCATGCCCAGCGCGACCACGATGGCGCAGTGCTCGCGCTCGATGAGGACCTTGGCGGCGACCGCCAGGTCCTTGAACCCGGGCACGGTGCGCGCGACGACCTCGAAGCGCTCGCCGTGGCCCGGGCACTGGCGCAGCTCGTCGCGCGCCGCGGCCCCCATGTCGTAGCGGGCGAACATCGTGTCCACGACGCCGATCTTCACCTTGTGAGGGTGCTTCTTCTTGGCCATGATCTCCGATCGGTCGTCCCCAGTGTAGGGAGGGCCTTAGGGCCCTCCGGAGGCCGCGGACCCGCGACCTAAAGTGGCGAAAAAGAGGGGGCAACCGTGGCGTGGGACTTTTCGACGGACCCGAAGTTCGAAGCACAGCTGGAGTGGATGCGTGAGTTCGTGCGTGAGGAGATCTTCCCGCTCGAGACGCTGCACCTGACCCACGACGCGTTGATCACGATCATCAAGCCCCTCCAGGACGAGGTGCGCCGGCGCGGCCTGTGGGCCGCGCACCTGCCCGCCGAGCTCGGGGGGATGGGCTTCGGCCAGGTCAACCTCGGCCTGATGCACGAGGTCCTGGGCCAGACGCCCTACGGCCCGGTGGTCTTCGGCAACAACGCCCCCGACAGCGGCAACGCCGAGCTGCTGGCCGCCGGCATGGAGATGACCGGGCGCGAGGACATCCGCGAGCGCTGGCTGACGCCGCTGCTCGAGGGGCGCATGCGCTCGGGCTTTTCCATGACCGAGCCCGAGACCGCGGGCAGCGACCCTCGCCTGCTCAAGACGCGCGCGACTCGCGACGGCGGCGAATGGGTGATCAACGGCCACAAGTGGTACACGACCAACGGCTCGGTCGCCGACATCCTCATCGTGATGGCCGTGACCAACCCCGACGTCCACCCCTATCAGGGCTCGTCGATGTTCGTCGTGCCGGTGTCGACGCCCGGGGTGACCATCGTGCGCGACGTCGGGTCGATGGACGACCCCGTGGTCACCTACGGGCGCTTCGGCAACCACGCCGAGATCACCTACGAGGACGTGCGCGTGCCGGCCGACCACCTGATCGGCCCGGAGGGATCCGGGTTCCTCCTGGCCCAGGCGCGCCTGGGTCCCGGCCGGATCCACCACTGCATGCGCTGGCTCGGCCAGTCCCAGCGGGCCTTCGACATGATGTGCGAGCGCGCCGTCAGCCGCTTCACGCACGGTTCGCTGCTCTCTGAGAAGCAGACCGTGCAGAACTGGATCGCCGACTCGCGCGCCGAGATGCACGCGGCACGGCTCATGACGCTGCAGGCGGCGTGGAAGATGGACAAGGTGGGTGCGTCCGCCGCTCGCGTCGAGAGCGCGATGATCAAGTACTACGGCGCCCAGGTCCTCTACAACGTGATCGACCGCTCGCTGCAGGTCCACGGCTCGCTCGGGTACTCGACCGACCTGCCGCTCGAGGCGATG
>DAIOGY010000139.1:0-4488 GCA_036745005.1 Acidimicrobiales bacterium
ATACTTCTGTAACGACGGCGCGATGCAGGCCGCCGACGGCTACTACCGGATCCTCGGTCGGGTCGACGACGTCATTAACGTCTCCGGGCACCGCCTGGGCACCAAGGAGTTGGAGTCGGCGGCCCTGATGGTGGACGAGGTGGCCGAGGCCGCCGCGGTGCCGGTCGTCGACCAGCTGCGCGGGCACGCCGTCGAGCTCTACGTGGCCCTCAAGCCGGGCTTCACCGCCAGCAAGGAGCTCGAGGACAAGGTCTCGAAGATGATTGTCACCGAGATCGGGCCGATTGCCCGGCCCAAGAACGTGTGGATCGTCGCCGACATGCCCAAGACGCGCTCGGGCAAGATCATGCGCCGGGTCATCGCCAGCGTGTCGAACTTCACCGACGTCGGCGACATCACGACCTTGGCGAATCCGGACGTCGTTGACGGAATCCGCCACTACGTCCAGAGCGAGAAGGTGGCCCGCGGCGACGAGCCGCGCGAGCTCACCGCCGAGGAGCTGAAAGTGATCAAGGCGTTCGGCGCCGAGTAGGCGGGCCCGCCTAGGAGTCGAAGCCCAAGCCCATCGCGTCCAGGGTGCGCAGCCAGAGGTTGCGCCGGCCGTCGTGCGCGTCGGCGGATCGGATCGCCGCCTGGGTCAGCCGGATGAACAGCCAGCGAAGGGGCTCGGGAGGGAAGGGGAGCGGCTTCTTGCGCACCATGGCCAGGCGCGTGCGCTCGGTATCGAGTCCCTCGAGCAGGTCGAGCATGGTCTGGGCGCCGAAGCGCGTCGACGCCACTCCCAGCCCGGTGTAGCCCATGACGTAGGCGACCTTGCCGCCGTAGGCCGTCCCCCAGAAGGGCGAGAAGCGCGTGCACGTGTCGATCGCGCCGCCCCAGGCGTGGGTGAACTTGATCCCGGCGAGCTGGGGGAAAGTCTTGAGGAAGTGACCCGCCAGGGTCGCGTAGGTGGCGGCGTTGAACTCGTACTCGCGCCGCACCTTGCCCCGGAAGTTGTAGACGGTGTCGAAGCCGCCCCACAGGATGCTGTGGTCCTTGGTCATGCGGTAGTAGTGGAACTGGTTGCCCGAGTCGGCGATCCCCTCGCGCCCGGACCAGCCGACGCTGGCCAGCTGGGCGGCGCTGAGCGGTTCGGTCACCAGCGCGAAGTCGTAAACCGGCACGACGTAGCGGCGCGCCGACCTCACCAGTGGCGTGAAGACGTTGGTGCCGAGCGCGACGCGCGCGGCGGTCACGGCGCCGTAGGGGGTGTGCGCGCGCACCGCGTCGTCGACGTCCTCGAGCCACTCCACCTTGGAGTTCTCGAAGATCCTGACGCCAAGCTGCAGGCAGGCGCGTTCGAGTCCCCACACGAGGCGGGCCGGGTCCACCAGCGCCGTCCCGTCGGGATCGAAGAGCCCCCCGACGTACAGGGGCGAGTGGACGCGCGACTGGACCTCGTCGCGAGAGAGCACCTCGACGTGGTCGCCGAGGTCGTTGCGCATCTGGGCCTCCTCGGCCATCTCGCGCATCTGCCAGTCGGCCACCGCGACGCGCAGCTCGCCGTTGCGTTCCCAGTCGCACGGGATGTTGTAGCGGCGCACGGTCGCCTCGATGTCGTCGAGGTTCTCGCGCCCGAGTCGCTCGATGACCGACATCTCGTCGGGCCAGCGGCGCAGCCCGTTGCGGAACCCGTGGGTCAGCGACGCCGAGCAGAACCCGCCGTTGCGGCCCGAGGCGCCCGCGCCCGTCTCGTACTGCTCGAGCACGACGACCTCACGCCCCGGCTGGCGCTCCTTGGCCAGCAGGGCGGTCCACAGGCCGGTGTAGCCGGCCCCCACCACGCACAGGTCGGCGCCCAGGTCGCCCACCAGCGCGGGGTGCGGCGCGGGTTCGAGCGGGTCCGAGTCGAGCCACCACAGCTCGGGCTGGGCGTGGGCGAGATGGCGCAGGACGAAGGGGTCCTTCTCTTGCATACGGAGTCCAACCGGAGGTTGGAATCACCCTCTCTCGTGCCGTCTCTTTCGCGCGGTGCGCGAACGCCGGGGTTCAGACCGGCCTGCATGCCTCGATTCTACCGTCGCACCACCTAACGCACCTGCTCCGGCGCGTCGGTGGACCTTTGCCTCTAGGCGAGGAGGGGTACTCCGGGACCAGAGTGGAGTCGTGGGCAATGACACCCACGGATGGGAGCATGACCATGGAACTCATTCGGTGGTTTGACCAGATACGGCTGACCGACACTGACCTCGTCGGAGGCAAAGGGGCGAACCTCGGGGAGTTGACAGCCGGACAGCTGCCCGTGCCCCCCGGCTTCGTCATCACCTCGGACGCCTACCGCTACGCCGTCTCCTCGGCGGGCATCGCCGAGAAGCTCGAGGCGATGGTCGCGGGCGTCGACGCCAACAGCACCGCGGACCTCAACGTCGTGGCCGAAGAGGCCCAGGGCCTCGTGCACACGATCACCCTGCCGCCCGACCTGGTCGCGGCGATCCTCGAGGCGTACCACCGTTTGGACGACAACCAGATCGTGGCGGTGCGGTCCTCGGGCACCGGCGAAGACGCCGGCGACACCTCGTTCGCGGGGATGAACTCGACGTACACCAACGTCACCGGCGATGACGAGCTGTGCGACAGGGTGGTCGACTGCTGGGCGTCGCTCTACGGCGCGCGCGTCATCTCCTACCGCGCGACGCGCCACATCGCGGACACGCCGGAGATGGGTGTCATCGTCCAGGCGATGATCGCGTCGGAGCGCTCCGGCGTGATGTTCACCGCGGACCCGTCCAACGGCGACACCAGCAACATCGTCATCGACGCCGCCTTCGGTCAGGGTGAGGTCGTCGTGAGCGGACAGGTCGAGACCGACATGTACGTGCTGACCAAGGCCGGCCCCACGTTGATCCGCACCCACGTGGGCTCCAAGGAGTTCAAGCTCGTGCGCGGGCCCGACGGCAAGGACCTGCGCGTCGACCTCAGCGGCGACGAGGCCCGACGTCGCGTGCTCAGCGACGACGAGGCGGTCGAGCTGGCGCGCCTCGGTCTCGCGGTCGAGGCCCACTACGGCTCGCCGCAGGACACCGAGTGGGCGATGGCCGACGGCCACCTCTACCTCGTCCAGTCGCGCCCCATCACGACGCTGAGCGTGGCGGCGACCCCGGTCGCTCTGGCCGGCGCCCCGCTGGTCCAGGGCCTCGCGGCCTCGCACGGCACCGCGGTGGGCCGGGTCCGGGTCCTGGCGTCGCCGGACGACGGTGACCAGCTCGAGGACGGCGAGATCCTCGTCGCGAAGATGACCAGCCCCGACTGGGTGCCCACGATGCGCCGCGCCGCGGCTCTGGTGACCGACGGTGGCGGGATCACCTGTCACGCCGCCATCGTCTCGCGCGAGCTGGGCGTACCCTGCGTGGTCGGCGCGCGCAACGCGACGACCGTCCTGCGCAACGGCGAGCTCGTCACGGTGGACGGCTCCAAGGGCGTCGTCTACGAGGGCGCGGTCACGACGAGCCCCGCGGCCAGTGTCACCGCGCCGCCCGCGACCGCCGCCGTGGCGCCGCCGCTGGCCACTCGCCTCTACGTCAACCTCGCCTTCGCCGAGCACGCCGACGAGGTGGCCGCGATGGACGTCGACGGGGTGGGCCTGCTGCGCGCGGAGTTCATGGTGACCGACGCGCTGGCCGGCGTTCACCCGAAGCTCCTGATCAAGCGCGGCGACCAGAAGGTCTTCGTGGAGAAGATGACGACGTCGTTGTCACGCATCGCCACGGCGTTCAACCCGCGCCCGGTCGTCTATCGCAGCATCGACTTCCGGACCAACGAGTTCGTCAACCTCGAGGGCGGAGCGGAGTTCGAGCCGTCCGAGGAGAACCCGATGATCGGGTACCGGGGCTGTTACCGCTACGTGCGCGAGCCCGAGGTCTTCAACCTCGAGCTGGAGGTCCTGGCCCGGGTGCGCGAGCATTCACCCAACGTCGTGCTCATGATCCCCTTCGTGCGCACCGCCTGGGAGCTCGCGGACTGCCTCGAGCTGCTGGCCAAGAGCCCGGCCGCGGGCACGCCGGTGTGGGTGATGGCCGAGGTCCCCTCGGTCGCCTACCGCATCCCGGAGTACGCGGCCATGGGCGTGTCGGGAGTCTCGATCGGAAGCAACGACCTCACGCAGCTGATGCTCGGGGTGGACCGGGACTCGCAGGTCTGCGCGGACCTGTTCGACGAGTCGGACGCCGCGGTGCTCGACACGATCGGCCGGATCATCAGCCAGTGCCACCTCGCGGGCATCACGTCATCGCTGTGCGGGCAGGCCCCGTCGAACCACCCGGCCTTCGCCGAGCACCTCGTGCGCCTGGGCATCACGTCGGTGTCGGTCAACCCTGACGTGGTCGACGTGGCTCGCCAGTCGATCGCCCGCGCCGAGTGGCGGCTCCTGCTCGAGGCGGCCGACCCCGAGCACCGCGGTCACGTCTAGTCCGATCACGTAAGCACTCGCACCGGGATACACCTGGCAGAATC
>DAIOGY010000140.1:0-4478 GCA_036745005.1 Acidimicrobiales bacterium
GCTGGTGGGGGCCTTCGCCGGGCGGGTGGCCGCCGGTCTGCGCTCCCAGGTCATCGCGCGCGACAGCGCGCAGTTCACGGCGCTGGCCGAGGCCGCCGCCCTGCGCCGGGCGCTGTTTCGCACCGCGGCGACGGACCTGCGCGGCCCGCTCGACGAGGTCCAGGCGATGATCGCCTCGCTGGACCGCTCGGGGCCGTCCGGCGCCACGGACGAGGCGGCCCAGCTGGGCGAGGTCGAGGCCCGGATCCACCGACTCAGCCGCCTGGTCACCAACCTGGTCGACGCCGGGCGACTCGAGGCGGGCGAGGTGACCCCGGCCCCCGGTCCGGTGGCGATCGCCGACCTCGTCGCGGCGGCCCTCGTCGCGGTCGACGCGCGAGGGCGCCGCGTCGAGGTCGAGGTGGCCGACGCGTTGCCGACGATGGTCACCGACCGCTACCTCGTCGAGCGCGCGCTGGCAAACGTGATCACCAACGCCTGTCGCTTCAGCCCCCTCGAGGAGCCGGTGCGCGTGCGCGCTGGGGTCGTCGGCGACCTCGTCGAGATCCTGGTGCTGGACCGCGGGCCCGGCATGCCGGTCGCCCAGCGCGACGTCATCGTGGCGCCCTTCCAGCACCTGAGCGGCGCCCAGCTCAACGCCGGGCTCAACCTGACCGTCGCCGCGGGCTTCATCCAGCTGCTCGAGGGGCGCCTCTACTTCGAGGACACGCCGGGCGGCGGACTCACCGTGGCGATCGAGCTGGCGCGAGGTCCGGCCCCGGCCTCGACGCGTACCGACGCGCGGGTCTAGAAGTCACCCAGGGCGAACGAGCGGCACCGCAGGCACGACGCCTCCGCGGTGACGGCGCCCTCCTTGATCCGCAGGCCGCACAGCGTCGTGTCGTGATTGTCGTGTCGCCGGTAGTGGACGGCGTCGTCGTAGTCGGCGTGCGCCTTCACCTTCGTGAGCTTCTCCATCGGCCCGACTGTACTCACGACGGCCCGCCGCGGTGGCCCTAGCCGATCGCGGCGTAGGCGGCGGCCTGGACGTCGGTGTGCACCGGGGGCGGGTCCGACGACTCGAACATCCGCTGGGTCAGGACGATGACCACGAGGTCTTGGTTCGGGTCCACGTGGAAGGTGGCGCCGTAGCCGCCATCCCAGCCGACGGCGCCGTTGTCGTGGACGCGCAAGCCGTAGCCCCAGGACTGGTGGTCGAACCAGCCCGGGCCGAAGGGGCTGTGGGCCTTCTGGGCCGGGGTGAGCTGGTCGCGGGTCATCTCGACCACGTGGTGCTCGCTCAGCACCGCGACGCCGCCGCACAGCAGCATGGTCGCGAACTTGTTCAGGTCGTCGACCGTGGAGACCAGGCCGCTGGCGCCGTCGTCGAAGGCCCGCGGGTGGCCGTAGTCGCCGTCGGCCTCGTCGAAGACGACGAGCCCGTCGGGCGTGGGGCGATACCCGGTCGCCAGGCGGGCCGTGTCGGCGCTGAAGAACGCGGTGTCGTCCATGTCGAGCGGGCCGAGCACGCGCGAGGCGAGCACGTCGGCGAAGGGCGCCCCGGCGGCGCGCGAGCACAGCACGCCGAGCACCGACGCGCTGGTGTTGTAGAGGAACCGCTCCCCGGGCTGGAAGATCAGCGGCAGCGACCCCAGCCGCGCGATCCACGTGTCGGGGTCGGGTTGAACCGACGGCTTCGGTTCGGTGAGCGTCGCGAGCTGGAGATCGCGCTCGGACGCGACGACGACTGGCCACGGGGCGGGTGACGCGAACATCTCGTAGGTGAAGCCGAAGCCGAAGGTGAAGGTGAGCAGGTCGCGCGTCGTGATCTCGCGCTCGGCGCTCACGGTCTCGTTCAGGGGACCGTCGGGGCGGGCCAGCACGCGCGGCGCGGCCAGTTCGGGCAGCAGTCGGGCGACCGGCTCGTCCAGGCCGAGCAGCCCCTCGTCGACCAGCGCCAGGGTGCACGCCGCGGTCAGCGGCTTGGTCACCGACGCGATGCGAAAGAGCGAGTCGCGCGCCACCGGGCCGCGTCCGTGGCCCAGCGAGCCCATCGCCCGGACGTAGACCTCGCCGTCGTGCTCGACCAGCACCACCAGGCCCGGCACCTGGGCGTCGCCGACGTGCCGCGCGGCCGCGTCCCACACCGCGTCCATCGTCGTGCGGGTCCCGATCGTCATGGCCACCTCCGTCGTCGCGCCCGACCGTATCAGGCCGACCCGTCCCTGGACGGGGGCGACGGGGCCGCCGTAGGATGCCCAGACCAGTCCAAGAGGGGGGTAGTTATGGCCACGCGTGACCGCGCCACGATCGGGGACCCGTGCTGGGTCGACCACATGTCCAACGACGTCGAGGCGACGAGGAGGTTCTACACCGAGGTCTTCGGGTGGGAGGCCGGCGAGGCGGCCGAGGAGTTCGGCGGCTACTTCCAGTTCTTCCGCGGCGGCGTGCCGATCGCCGGGGCCGCTCCCAACATGACCGGGGCGGCGATGCCCGACCTGTGGAGCGTCTACATCGCGGTCGACGACGCCGACGCGACCGTCGCCGCGGCGCAGGCCGCCGGCGGCTCGGTCGTCGTCCCAGCGATGAAGGTCGCCGACCTCGGGACGATGGCGGTCTTGACCGACCCGGGCAACGCGGCCATCGGGATCTGGGCTCCCGACACCTTCCAGGGCTTCGGCGTCCTCGACGAGGTCGGCGCGCCCAAGTGGTTCGAGCTGCACTCGCGCGACTTCGCCACGGCGGTCCCCTTCTACCGCGAGGTGTTCAACTGGGAGACCGCGGTCGTGAGCGACACCGACGAGTTCCGCTACACCACGGCCAACCACGGCGATCACCAGTTCGCGGGGATGATGGACTCGTCGAACTTTCTACCCGAGGGCGTCCCGGCGCACTGGCGCGTCTACTTCGGCGTGGCCGACGTCGACGCGACCGTGGCCAAGATTGTCGAGCTCGGCGGAACGGTGCAGATGGCCCCCGAAGACACGCCCTACGGGCGCATGGCGGCGGTGGCCGACAACGGAGGCGCCTCCTTCTCGGTCATGAACTCGTAAACGAGTAACCGGAGGTTCCGCTCCCGCGTGATCGATCGGGACCGGTCAGGACCGGTGCCGCGCGGGCTCGCGTGGTGGGACGACGTCGCGGGGGCCGCCGGTCGTCGTGGAGCTAGCCGCTCTTGCCTTCGCCCAGCGAGCTCGCCTGCTGGTTGAGTCGTCCGTTGCTGCGGTAGACGAGCTTGATGTTCTGCACGAGTCGCCGCCCGTTGCAGTCCGTGTGGAACAGGAAGTGGAAGGTCTTTCCGGCGAGGGGTGAACCGAAGTCCGCCTGGACGTACAACCAACCGGTCGACGTGGCGGCGCAGGGGCCGAAGCTAGAGCCGCGAATGGGCGCGCCTTCCTTCACCCCGTGGGTCCCCCCGCCCGCCGACACGATCGGGGACGCGGTGTGCAATCGGGTCGAGCTCCCGTCGGGGCCGTCGACGGACACCGTGCTACGACAGTGGCCCGCTCCCTGTGTGCAGTTCATGATCCACCGCATCTTGAGGATCACCCGGTTCACCTTCGCCCCGGTACTTTGGACCGGTCCCTGGGAGTTCGAGACGCCGTTGGGAGCGATGGCGACGACGAGTCGCTGGCAATGACACGGGCCGGGCGGTAGCGACGTGACGGAGATCGGGATTGTCGACGTCGTAGTTGTACTGGCAGGGGCTGTCGTCGTCGTGGTCGACGACGTGGTCGTCGACGTGGATGACGTGGTCGATGACGTGGTCGTGCCTCCGGCGACGGTCGTTGTCGTGCCTCCAGCGATGGTCGTGGTCGTTCCCCCGGCGACGGTCGTTGTCGTGCCTCCAGCGATGGTCGTGGGCGTGGTACAGGTGATGGCTGGCTCGGTGAGGTATGTGCTCCCGTCGACGCTTACCTGGTTCTCGATCGGCGTGTCACAGCTCCACGGAGAGGTCAGGGTGACCGTGACTTGCCCGGGAACCGGGGCCGCTCCGAACACGCATGCGATGTCATCAGGACCAGTGACCTGAGTCGAAAAGATCCCACCGGACGGACAGGTCGCGCTCAGCGGCACGTCCCCGGAGAAGATGAAGTCCCAGAACTGGGCTTGGCTGTTCGTCGTCATGAAGTTGATTATGACGGTGCTATCGCTCGTCGTGAACGTCCCCGCCGCATCTGCTGACCGCACGAGGAGCAAGGGAACGCTGACCAGGGCCACCGCGAGGGCCGTGGCTCGAAGCAGCACGGACACTCGGATCACTCTCGGCTTAGAGAACATGACCGCCTCCGGGTACTCGCGCCGTGACGGCTCATTGTGCCACACCTCGATTCACGGGTGTCGTGGGATTGGGCGAAAGTTGGGTCGAGACGCGTCGGACTTGTAGGGGGACCGCGCCGTGCGTCCCCGCCGCCTACCGTGGACCCATGTGCCGAAACATCACCGTCCTGCGAGGACTCCAGCCTCCGGCCACGCCCGACGAGGTCGAGGCCGCCGCG
>DAIOGY010000141.1:0-4420 GCA_036745005.1 Acidimicrobiales bacterium
GCATGCCGATGGCTCGGGTGAAAGGCCGGTTCGGCGCGAAGGCCATCACCTCCACGTCACTGGAGGTCCCGATCCGACTGGACACCGCCGGGTGAGCGCTGAGCGAGTCGATCTGAGAACGCGACACCACGAGCGAGTAGTTGGCGAAGGGCAGCGACGACTTCGACGGGATCGCCCCGGAGGTGGTCACGACCACCCGCCCGAAGCGCGAGGTGTCGCTCCCCCAGCGACGGTTCATCGCCATGACGATCTGTCGAACGGTCGCGCTGACGACCCGGTAGGGACCGAGCGACGGGCGCTTGACCAGGTTGTCGATCGCGCACCCCGGGGTCGTGCCGCGCGCCTCGACGTCGCGAAAGAGCAGGTTCCAGTCCGCGTACGCGGTGGCGAAGATCGCCGTCACGGTCAGCCCGTTGGACCCCACCGACATCGACTGGATGTCGCGGTAGCCGTCGCTCTGCACGCTGGGCAGGGAGCGCGCCCGCTGCCACCACGCCACCAGGTCGGCGCCGTTGAAGCTGAGCCCGTTGCTCCAGAGCTGGTGCGCGGCGATCGTGTAGACGACGGTCTCGGGCGACAGCGAGGTGAGCTCGGCCGTGGCGATGGGGCCGCCCGCGCCGGTCAGGGCGCCGTTGGTCGAGGTCAGGAAGGCCGACGGGCGCGCCAGGTCGAGCACCGCGCCGGTCGTGGCCGTCGCCCCCGGGTCCAGCACCGAGCAGCCGTTGAGGGGGCCGGGCACCGAGACGCTGAGCGTCAGGGCGTTGTCGCCCGCCGGGGTCGAGGCGCGCGCCAGGACGGGCACGAAGGCGACCAGGGCGAGGACGGCGGCGATCCCGGCGATCGCGTGGCGGCCCACGCGGCTACTGCAGACGCAGGTCGAGCGTCAGCGTCGCGAAGGTGAAGACCAGGGCCACGGCGATCGTGATGCGGTCCAGGTTGCGCTCCACCACGGTCGACCCGGAGGCGGTCGCCCCGAGGCTGCCGCCCATGAGGTCCGAGATGCCGCCCCCGCGCCCCGAGTGCAGCAGGACGAGGAAGATCAGCGCGATGGCTGAGGTGGCCTCGATGGCCACGAACGCCCAGGTGAACATCTGAAAGACCTCCGGATTAGCGCATTCGAGCGTAGCAGCCGTTGCAGGCCCGCACGATGGCGTGGAAGGACTCGGCCCGCAGGCTCGCGCCGCCCACGAGGAAGCCGTCCACTCCCCCGGCCTCGACGAGCTCGGTGGCGTTGTCGGGGCTGACCGAGCCGCCGTAGAGGACGCGCGAGGCGCCCGCGCCCACCGCGCGCAGCGCCGCGCGCAGGTAGGAGGTCATGTCGCGCACCTCGTCGATGGTCGCGGCGACGCCGGTGCCGATCGCCCAGATGGGCTCGTAGGCGAGGGTCACCAGCTCGTCGGCGCGCTCGTCGAGCCCGCCCAGGGCCGCGTTGACCTGCGCGCGCACGTGCTCGTCGTGGCCGCCGGCCTCGCGCACCGCCAGGTCCTCGCCCACGCACAGCACCACGCGCAGCCCCGCGCCCACCACCGCGCGCAGCGTGGCCGCGACCACCTCGTCGCTCATCGCGTAGCCCTGGCGTCGCTCGGAGTGCCCGACGATCACCCAGGTCACGCCGAGGCGCTTGAGCATCGCGACGCTGACCTCGCCGGTGTGGGCGCCGGACTCGTGGGGGTTGGCGTGCTGGGCGGCCACGGCGACCGGGATCCGCTCGGACTCGACGACCGAGGTGACGCTGCGCAGGTCCACGAAGGGCGGCGCGACCACGACGTCGGTGTGCTCGGCGGGCGTCGCGCGCAGCAGCACGCCGAGCTGCTGGGTCAGGTGGACCGCCTCGACGTAGTCGAGGTTCATCTTCCAGTTGCCGATGACGAGGGGCCGAGCGGTGCGCGCCATCACGGGAACGGGCTCTCGCGCAGCGCCCGCAGGCCCGGTAGGTCGCCGAACTCCACGAACTCGAGCGACGCCCCGCCCCCCGTCGAGACGAAGCTCACCTGGTCGCTCAGCCCGAACTGGCCCAGCGCGGCGACCGAGTCGCCGCCGCCCACCACCGAGTTGGCGCCCGACGCGGCGACCGCGCGCGCGACGGCCTCGGTGCCGGCGCCGAAGCGCGGGTCCTCGAAGACGCCCATCGGCCCGTTCCACAGGATCGTGCGCGCGCCGGCGATCACCGACGCGAAGGCCGCGATCGACGCCGGACCGATGTCGAGACCGACGCAGCCGTCGGGGATCTCCTCGCCGAAGGCGAGCGCCGGCCGCGGCCCCCCGTCGCGCCCGACGGGGTCGCCGTCGCTCAGGCCCAGGGCGTCGGTGGGGATGAGGACCTTGCCGGTGGCCAGCAGCGCCCGGCAGTCCTCCAGGCGCGACGCGTCGAGCAGCGAGGACCCCACGGCGTGGCCCGCCGCGGCGAGGAAGGTGTAGGCCATGCCCCCGCCCACGAGCACGCGGTCGGCGCGCTGGGCCAGGACGTCGACGATCCCGAGCTTGTCGGAAACCTTCGCGCCGCCGACGATGGCCACGAAGGGACGCGCCGGGTGCTCGAGCAGGCCCGACAGGGCGGCGACCTCGCGCTGGAGGTTCGGCCCGGCCGCGCTGGGCACGACGCTCGGCGGGATCATGATCGAGGCGTGGGCGCGGTGCGACGCGCTGAAGGCCTCATTGACGTAGTAGTCGAAGCCGGCGATCAGCGCCTCGCCGAAGGCGCGGTCGTCGGCCTCCTCGCCGGGGTCGAAGCGCAGGTTCTCGAGCAGCTCGACGCCGGGGCAGAGCTCGGCGAGGCGCCGGCGCACCGGCTCGACGCTGAACTCGGCAACGACCGCGCCCTTGGGGCGCCCGAAGTGCGTGGCGGCCACGACCGTGGCGCCGCGCGCGAGCAGGCCCGAGAGCACCGGTAGGGCCGCGCGGATCCGGAAGTCGTCGGACACCTCGAGGCGCCCGGCGACGCGCGCCACCGGGGTGTTGAGGTCGACGCGCACCAGCACGCGCCGTCCGGCGAGGTCGCCCCAGCGCGCGAGGTCGGGCAGTCGCACCTATCGCCCGACGTGTCGCGTCAGGTCGACCAGGCGGTTGGAGTAGCCCCACTCGTTGTCGTACCAGCCGAACACCTTGACCAGGCTCTTCGCGTCGTCGACGCGCTGGACCATGGTCAGGTGCGAGTCGAAGGTGCAGCTGGCCGGGGTGCCCACGATGTCCGAGGACACCAGGGGCTCCTCGGAGTAGACCAGGATGCCCTTCATCGGCCCCGCGGCGGCGGCGGCGAAGGCGGCGTTGACCTCCTCGACGGTGGTCGCGCGCACGAGGGCCGTGAAGTCGGTGATCGAGCCGTCGGGGATCGGCACGCGCAGCGAGGTCCCGTCCAGGCGCCCCTTCATGGCGGCCAGCACCAGGCTGGTGGCGCGCGCCGCCCCGGTCGAGGACGGCACGATGTTGATCGCCGCGGCGCGCGCGCGGCGCAGGTCCTTGTGCTCGAGGTCCAGCAGGTTCTGGTCGTTGGTGTAGGCGTGGATGGTCGTCATGAGGCCCGCGTCGACGCCCAGGGCGTCGTCGAGGACCTTGACCATGGGCACGAAGCAGTTGGTCGTGCACGACGCGTTGGAGATGACGAAGTGCGCCGACGGGTCGAAGGTCTGCTCGTTGACGCCGATCACGAACGTGGCGTCGGCGTCGCTCGCCGGCGCCGAGATGACCACGCGCGTGGCCCCCGCGGCGAGGTGCGCCGCGGCGGCCTCGCGGGTGGTGAAGTGCCCGCTCGACTCGATCACGACGTCCACGCCCAGCTCGCGCCAGGGCAGCGCGGCGGGGTCGCGCTCGGCCAGGACCTTGATGACCTCGGTGCCGACCGTCATGCCGTCCTCGCCCACGCTGACCGGCACGTCGAGGCGGCCCTGGGTCGAGTCGTATTTGAGCAGGTGGGCGTTGGTCGACGGCGAGGTCAGGTCGTTCACCGCCACCACCTCGATCTCGGGCGTCGACAGCGACGCGCGCAGGTAGAGCCGGCCGATCCGCCCGAATCCGTTGATCCCTACGCGTACGGCCATGGCACTCCTCAGGTTGGGCCTCGTGTCGGCGCCAGCGCGGCGACGGCCTCCGCCAATTTTGGCACATCGTGCACCAGCCCATTTTCGCCCGTCAGGCTCGCGCGCACCACGCGCGCGCTGCAGGGGTCCGCGCCGTAGGTCGAGCGCTCGTCGACCAGCACGACGTCGGGCACGACCCCGTGACGCGCCAGCGCGTCGACGTGGTCCTGGAGGTCGAAGCCGGCGGTCTCGGGCTCCTGGGGCCGCAGGTTGGCCACGTAGACCGTGGTCGCGCGGGTCCCGGCGAGCGCCTGGAGCACGCCGGGGATGACGCACGCCGCCAGCACGCTGGTGAACAGCGAGCCCGGCCCGATGAGGATGAGGTCGGCGCGCTCGAGGGCCTCCAC
>DAIOGY010000142.1:0-4350 GCA_036745005.1 Acidimicrobiales bacterium
TAGTCCAGGCCCACGTCCATGAGGAAGTTCAGCCGCTCGACGATCTCCTTGATGACCTGGCGCGCGATGGTCTCCTCGCGCGCGCTGAGGCTCAGCGAGCGAAACAGGGCCACCGTCTCGTCGATCGTGAGCGCGCTCACGTCGGCGATGTTGCGGTCGCCGACCTTGACCGCCAGGACCTCGGGCTTGAGGCGCTGGCCCCTGCAGGTCGTGCACTCGACCTCGCGCATGAACTGCTCGGCCTGCTCGCGCGACCAGTCGCCGTCGGCCTCGCTGCGCTTGCGCTCGAGCCACTCGACGATCCCGTTGTAGGTCGTCTCGTAGGTGCGCACCCTCCCGTAGCGGTTGCGGTAGCGCACCGGCACCGAGCGCTTCTCCACGCCGTAGAGCACCAGCTTGCGGTCCTTGGCGCGCAGCTTCTTCCACGGGGTGTCCACGTCGAAGCCCCCGAGCTCGGCGATGCCGGCGATCAGGCGCTCGAAGTACTTGAAGCGCGCCCCGGCCCAGGGCGCGAGCGCCCCCTCGCCCAGCGAGAGCGTGACGTCGGGCACCACCAGCTCGGGGTCGACCTCGAAGCGGGTGCCCAGGCCCGTGCACACCGGGCACGCGCCGTAGGGCGAGTTGAACGAGAAGTCCCGCGGCGCGAGCTCGCTGAAGCTGATGCCGCAGTCGACGCACGCCAGCTTCTCGGAGAACTGGTCCAGCTCGTCGTCGTCCAGGAACAGGAACGAGACCACGCCCTTGGTCAGCTTGAGGGCGGTCTCGACCGACTCGGTCAGGCGCTGGCGGTTCGACGCCTTGACCGTCAGGCGGTCCAGCACCACGTCGATGGTGTGCTGCTCGTAGCGCGCCAGGTTGAGCGACTCGCGCTCGGCGAGCTCGAGCACCGTGCCGTCGACGCGCACGCGCGAGAAGCCCTGGCCAGCCAGGTCGTTGAGCAGCGTCGAGTACTCGCCCTTGCGGCCCTCGACGACCGTCGCCAGCACCATGAAGCGCGTGCCGTTGGGCCGCTCCATGACCTGGTCGACGATCTGCTGGGGGGTCTGGCGCGTCACCGGCTTGCCGCAGTTGGGGCAGTGCGGCACGCCGATGCGCGCGAAGAGCAAGCGCAGGTAGTCGTGGATCTCGGTGATCGTGCCCACCGTCGAGCGCGGGTTGCGCGACGCCGTCTTCTGGTCGATCGAGATCGCCGGCGACAGCCCCTCGATGAAGTCCACGTCGGGCTTGTCCATCTGGCCGAGGAACTGGCGCGCGTAGGCCGAGAGGCTCTCGACGTAGCGGCGCTGGCCCTCGGCGTAGATCGTGTCGAAGGCCAGCGAGGACTTGCCCGACCCCGAGAGCCCGGTGAAGACCACCAGCTGGTCGCGCGGCAGCTCCACGGACAGGTTCTTCAGGTTGTGCACCCGGGCACCCTGGACGCGAATGGTCGACGACATAGCGCGAATCTACCGGTCAGGTGTCGGTGAGAAGTTCGTCGAAGGACTGCTCGAGCCCCTGGCGCAGCAGGCTGTGCAGCAGGTCGCGCAGCGCCGCGGCCTCCTCGAAGCGCAGCTCGCGCGCCGCGGCGAGCATGGCGTCCTCCACCCGGGTGATCTCCAGGTTGAGGTCGTCGGATTGGGGGCCTTCGAGCGAGGTCACCCCGTGCACGCGGTTGGACGGCTCGACGGGCGACTCGCTGCGCAGGCGTCCCAGGATGTCCGCGACGTTCTTCATGATCGTCTGGGGCTCGATGCCGTTCTCGGCGTTGTAGGCCACCTGGAGGCGTCGGCGGCGCTCGGTGAGGGCCACCGCCTCGCGCATCGAGTCGGTGACCCGGTCGGCGTACAGGATCGCCGCGCCGTTGACGTTGCGCGCCGCTCGCCCGATGGTCTGGATGAGCGCGCTGCGCGAGCGCAGGAAGCCCTCCTTGTCGGCGTCGAGGATCGCGACCAGGGAGACCTCGGGCAGGTCCAGCCCCTCGCGCAGCAGGTTGATGCCCACCAGGATGTCGAACTCGCCCAGGCGCAGCGAGCGCAGGATCTCGATGCGCTGGATCGTGTCGATGTCGCTATGCAGGTACTGGACCCGGTAGCCGGCCTTGGTGAGGAACTGGGTCAGGTCCTCGGCCATCTTCTTGGTGAGCGTCGTGACCAGGGCGCGCTCGCCGCGTGCGACGACCTCGTCGAGGCGCCGGCGCAGGTCGTCGATCTGGTTCTTGGTGGGCACGACCGCCACGACGGGGTCGACCAGGCCCGTGGGACGGATGACCTGCTCGGTGATGAGGTCGCTGTGCTCGAGCTCGAAGGGACCCGGCGTCGCCGACACGAAGACGATCTGGGGCACCAGGTCCATGAACTCGTCGAAGTTGAGTGGCCGGTTGTCCATCGCGCTGGGCAGGCGGAAGCCGTGCTCGACCAGGACCTCTTTGCGCGACCGGTCCCCCGCGTACTGCCCGCGCACCTGGGGCACCGCGACGTGGCTCTCGTCGATGACCATCAGGAAGTCCGCCGGGAAGTAGTCGAGCAGCGTGAAGGGCCGCTCGCCCGGCTTTCGACCGTCCAGGTGCGCCGAGTAGTTCTCGATGCCCGCGCACACCCCGGTCTGCTCGAGCATCTCGAGGTCGTGCTCAGTGCGCGAGCGCAGGCGCTGGGCCTCGAGGAGTTTGCCCTCGCGCTCGAAGGCCGCCAGCTGGACGCCCAGCTCCCCTTCGATGCTGCGACAGGCGCGCGCCAACGTCTCGGCGCTGGCGGCGTAGTGCGTCGCGGCGAAGAGCGTGAACTCCTTGACCTTGGCGCGCACCTCGTGGGTCAGGGGGTTGAAGAAGGCGATCTCCTCGACCTCGTCGCCGAAGAAGGAGACCCGCACCGCCTCCTGGCTGTAGGCCGGCTGGATCTCGAGGGTGTCGCCCTTCATACGGAAGTGCCCCCGGTCGAGCACCAGCTCGTTGCGCCCGTACTGCATCTCGACCAGCCGGCGCAGCAGCACGCGCGGGTCTATCGACGCACCGACCTCGAGCTGGAGCATCCGCTGGCGGTACTCGATGGGCGAGCCGAGGCCGTAGATGCACGACACCGAGGCGACGACGATCGTGTCACGGTGCAGCAGCAACGACGACGTGGCCGCGTGACGCAGCCGGTCGATCTCCTCGTTGACCGAGCTGTCCTTCTCGATGAACGTGTCGGTTCGCGGGATGTAGGCCTCGGGCTGGTAGTAGTCGTAGTAGGAGACGAAGAACTCGACGCGGTTGCTCGGCAGCATCTCCTTGAGCTCGGAGGCCAGTTGCGCGGCCAGCGACTTGTTGGGCTCGAGGATGAGGGTGGGGCGCTGGACGCGCTCGATCATCCAGGCGATGGTGGCCGTCTTGCCGCTGCCGGTGATGCCCTCGAGTGTCTGGTAGCGCAGGCCGTCCTCCACGCCGGCGGCCAGCGCCGCGATCGCCTGGGGCTGGTCGCCCGACGGCTGGAACGGTGACTCGACGAGGAACCTATCCATCGGCCAGACCCTCCTCGGCCAACGCCGCGTCGATCTTCGCGTGCAGCTCGTCGACGGTCCCCTCGTTCCACAGGACCCGGTCGACGATCGCGGCGCGTTCGTCGTTGGTCATCTGCACGGCCAGGCGGGCGGCGGCGTCCGCCTCCCGGTACCCGCGACCGCGACAGAGCCGCTCGAGCGCCGTGGCCGGGTCGACCTGGACCGCCCAGACGGAGTCGAGTGACAGGAGCTGGCGATGCTCGGGCACGAAGAGCGGGATCGCGACGAAGGCCGCGGCCGCGTCGATCTCGCCGAGCTGGCGCAGCATCTCGCGCCCGATCGGGCCGTGGGTGATCCGGTTGAGACGGGCCAGGGCGCTGGGGTCGTGGAAGACAACGTCGGCCAGGAACGCCCGGTCGATCTCGCCGTCGGGGGCGAGGACGGCGTCGCCGAAGGCGTCGTGCAACGCCGCCCAGGCGGGGGTCCCGGCGACCGTGACGGCCCGGGCGATGAGGTCCGCGTCGACCACGGGCCACCCGAGCTCGACGAGACGCGCCGTGACCGACGACTTGCCGGCCCCGATGCCTCCCGCGACCGCGATTCGCCTCACCCGAACACGCTAGTCAGGGCCCGTGACACGGCCCCCGACGGGTGATGGTCACCGAGTAGCCCGAAGGGGGTCAACTATTGTCGCTACAGACCGCTGGGGGTTCAGTGCTCAAGTACGTCGCGCGACGCCTGTCGATCATGGTCGGGATTGTCTTCGTCATCTCCATCGGCAGCTTCTACCTCCTGCACCTCCTGCCCGGCGACCCGGCGTCGGTCATCCTGGGCCTGGGCAACACGCCGGCCGCGCGCGCCGCCCTCTACCACCAGCTGGGGCTCGACAAGCCGGTCTAC
>DAIOGY010000143.1:0-4322 GCA_036745005.1 Acidimicrobiales bacterium
TGTCACGAGTACCTGAGGGGCGGTGGCGGTGGCCCCGGCGACGGTCTCGTCGTAGTCCGCGGCGACGCCCACCACGGTCAGGTCGGGGTGACGGTTGATGAGGGCGCGCACCCCCTCGCGCACGAGCAGGTTGTCGTCGGCCAAGAAGACCGTGATGCTCGTGTCCTCGCCGGGTGAGCTGTCCGCCATCACCCGTCATTTCTTGCACTTTCGCCCCGGCGTCAACAGGGGGCAGACCTCCGAGCGGCGATGGTGCTAGGCCCCCGCCCGGCGTGGAGGTACCACCATTTACCCGTGGTCGGCCCGGCGTGACGATGGGCCTATGAAATACGAGAGCTCAGTCACCTCACTGTCGTGGATCCCCTCCGAGGCGGTCCAGGGCGGCACGCGGATACCCTTCGACGTCGGCATGGCCCACTACGACCCGCCGCCGCCCGACGAGGTCGAGGACCTCAAGGCGCTGCGCGACGCCGACCGGTTCCGCTTCGCCAACCGGCTCGCCGGGTGGATCCAGACCGACGGCGCGGGCAAGATCATCGCCGCGGCGTACTCCGGGGGCGGGATGATCGGCTCGACCACGGTACGCGTGGGTCCGCTCAGCCACGTCTTCCAGGCGGTGGCCCTGCCCGACCTGCGCTCCAAGCCCGAGTACGGCGACGGCTGGGTGCGCTTCACCCAAACCGCGGGCGGGCGCACCGGGATGCCCGCGCCGCGCCGGGTGCGCCGCGCGCCCTTCGTCCAGTGGCAGGCGCCGCTCGCCTGGACCACGCTGTCGCTGACCCTCTTCGCCGACCGCCACGCCGAGTGCGCGCTGGTGGGCGCGAGCCGCTTCCCGCGTCACTGGGTCTACGACGAGAACGGCCAGCTGTGCGCCAAGTCGGGCCTCATCGACTTCAACGACTGGTACCGCAAGTCCTTCGGCAAGCAGACCCCGTGGGGGCTCGCCGACTCCGAGGCCTTCGTGACCGCGGTCGAGTCCGCGCTCGAGAGATCGCTGTCGCGCAGCCTCATGGCCGGGGCGGCGAAACCTAAGATCAGGAAGGTGAAGCCCGGCACCGCGTTGGTCACGCAGGGCGAGCAGGGCTCCGACGTTTTCCTCGTGCTCGACGGCGTGCTGCGCGTCGAGGTCGACGGCGTGCGCATGGCCGAGTACGGACCCGGCGCCCTGCTGGGCGAGCGCGCGCACTTAGAAGGCGGCACGCGCACCTCGTCGCTCATCGCCGTGACCGACTGTCGCGTCGCGTCGGTGCCCGCCGAATCCCTCGACCGCGGCTCCTTAGAGGAGCTCTCGACCGGACACCGCCGGGAAGACCAGAGCGCGGGCTGACCGCGTGCGGGTCCACCTCCTCGGGGTCCGAGGCTCGACACCCGCACCCGGGGCGGACTTCGTGCGCTACGGCGGTCACACCTCCAGCGTGGCGGTGTCGTCCGCCGGCCGGGCGCCGACGCTGATCATCGACGCCGGCACGGGCATCCGGCGCGCCACGGCGTTGCTGGACGGCGCGGCGTTCGACGGGACCATCCTGCTCAGTCACCTCCACTGGGATCACGTGCACGGCCTGCCGTTCTTCACCGGGGCCGACCGCGACGACTCGCGCGTCGACGTGAACCTGCCCGACCAGGAGGACGGCTCGGCCGCCGTCGAGGTGCTGGCGCGCGGTATGTCCCCGCCGCACTTCCCCGTCCGGCCCGACGAGCTGCGCGGCCGCTGGTCCTTCACCAACCTCTCGCCCGGCATCCGCGACTTCGAGGACTTCACCGTCACGATCGAGGAGATCCCCCACAAGGGCGGACGGACCTTCGGCTTCCGGGTCAGCGACGGGCGTTCGTCGATCGCGTACCTATCGGACCACTGCCCGACCGCGCTGGGGCCGGGACCCGACGGGTGGGGCGAGTACCACGAGGCGGCGACCGTGCTCGCCGGCGAGGCCGACGTGCTCATCCACGACGCCCAGCTGGTGAAGGAGGAGTTGGCCGCCGAGGCCTACTTCGGCCACGCGGCGGCCGAGTACGCCGTCGCGCTGGGCCAGCACTGCGACGTGGGGAAGGTCGTGCTCTTCCATCACAAGCCCGACCGGGTCGACGACGCGCTCGACGCGCTGTCGAACCGGTTCGGCAAGGACCCGAGGGTGACCGTCGCCACCGAGTCGACGGTGATCGATCTTTGACCTCGGGCCCCGCCCACCCGGACGCCGTCGTCGTCGGCTCGGGGCCGAACGGGCTCGCGGCCGCGCTGGTGCTGGCCCACGCCGGCCTGCGCGTCGAGGTGTTCGAGGCCGCGACGTCGCTCGGCGGAGGGTGCCGCACCGCCGAGCTCACGCTGCCCGGGTATCGCCACGACGTGTGCTCAACGATCCAGTCGATGGTGCCCTCGTCCCCGTTTTTCCGCGAGTTCGCGAGCGTCCTGACGAGCCGCGGCGTGCGACTGCTCACGCCGGAGGTGGCGTTCGCCCACGCGCTCGACGACGGGCGCTCCGCGGCGGTGACCCAGTCGGTCGCGGCGACCGCGACGGGTCTCGGTGCGGACGGTCCGGCCTACGCGCGCCTGATGGAGCCCCTGGTCGATGACGCCACCGCGCTGGTCGCCAGCGTGCTCGCGCCACTGCGCACCCCGCCGAGCAACCCGGTCACGATGGCCCGCTTTGCGCGCGCGGGGCTGGGCTCGGCCGCCCACCTGGTGCGGCGCTTCTCGTCCCCGGAGGCCAAGGCGCTATTGGGCGGCGTGTGCGCGCACGCGATGCTGCCCCTGGAGGACGCGCTCACCGCCGCCTTCGGTCTCTTCCTCACGGTCACCGCTCACGACGGGGGATGGCCGGTCGTCGAGGGCGGCAGCGACCGGCTCATCGACGCCCTGGCCGGCGCGCTGATCGACGCCGGCGCGACGCTGCACGTCGACCGACCGGTGCGCCACCTCGCCGACCTGCCCGTGGCGCGCGCGACGCTCTTCGACACGTCACCGGTCACATTGGTCGACGTCGCGGGTGAACGACTGAGTTCCCGGTACCGCGCGGGCGTCGCCCGGTTCCGCCGCGGACCGGGCATCTTCAAGGTGGACTGGGCCCTGTCGGGACCGGTGCCCTGGACCTCGCCCCAGTGCCGGCGTGCGGCGACCGTCCACCTGGGCGGCACCTTCGACGAGGTGGCCAGCGCCGAGTCCGACGTCGCGCACGGTCGCCACGCGCAGCGCCCGTACTGCATCGTGGTCCAGGCGAGCGTCGTTGACGCGACGCGCGCGCCGAGCGGCCACCACACGCTGTGGGCGTACTGCCACGTGCCCAACGGGTCCGACGAGGACATGACCTCGCGGATCGAGGACCAGATCGAGCGATTCGCCCCGGGTTTTCGCGACCTGGTGCTGGCGCGCGCGACGACGTCGGCGGTCGAGGCCGAGGCCCACAACGCGAACTACCTGGGCGGGGACATCGCCGGCGGCGCCGGAACGCTGCGCCAGACGCTCTTTCGCCCCACGGTGCGCTGGAACCCGTACCGCACGGGCACGCCGGGGCTCTACCTCTGTTCGGCGTCGACGCCACCGGGCGCCGGCGTGCACGGGATGTGCGGCGTCGGCGCGGCCCGCACGGTGCTGGGAGACCTGAGACGGCGCCGGTAGGGGCACCCGAGGGCGCGGGGGCGCCGCCGCCGGCGAACGCGCGGTCGATCAGCCTGGCACGGTACCGCTTCACCCGCAACCTGCGCCGCGGTCGGGGCAGCTACCTCGCCCTCGTGCTCCTGCTGGGCGTCATCGGCGGGACCGCCATGGCCTCGCTGGCCGCCGCGCGCGAGACCCAGTCCTCCTACGACACGGTGCTCGCGCGATCCAACCCGTCGGACATGAACCTGATCGCCTACTCGCCGAACTTTGCGTCGAGGCTCGCTCGACTGCCCGGCGTGAGTCACGTCGGGACCGCCCTGTTCTCCATCAACGCCTTCCCCCTGGGGGCCAACGGCAAGCCGCAGCTTCCCCCGGCGTACCTCGCGGGCGACGTGTCACCCGTGGCCAGCATCAACGGGGAGTTCTTCAACCAGGACCGGGTCATCGTGACGTCGGGACGCATGGCCGATCCGCACCGGGCCAATGAGTTCATGGCTACGGCCACCGCCGAGCGCATCATGGGTTGGCACGTCGGCCAGCGGATCGAGTTCGGCTTCTACACCAACGCGCAGCTCGCCAACTCGTCGGCACTTCCGACCAGCCCCCCGAAGGTCCTGCGCGTCGAGAGACTGGTCGGGACCATTGCCTTCACCTACCAGATCGTCCAGGACCACGTCGACCGGTACCCCTGGTTGACGTGGTCCTGGACGATCTGGTAGGTGAAGGCAAT
>DAIOGY010000144.1:0-4303 GCA_036745005.1 Acidimicrobiales bacterium
CGCGGCGATGGCTATCGTGCTCGGGTTTGGCGCGGAGCTCCAGGCGCTGCGACGGCTGCGCCCGTCGATCGTGAGCGTGCTGCTCGCCCTCGACCCAGCGGTGGCTTTCGCCTTCGGGCTGATCCTGCTGCACCAGGCGATCACCGCGTGGGACCTCGTCGGCCTGGCCTGCGTCGTCGTTGCCGGCGTCGGCGTGACGATCGACGCGGCCACCGGCGCACCGGCACCCCTTCTCTAGACTCGCTGCGTGGCCGAGCCCCGCTCCTTCGTCATCCGCACCTTCGGGTGCCAGATGAACGAGCACGACTCCGAGCGCCTCGCCGGCCAGCTGCTGGCCGAGGGCTACGTGCGCGCCGAGAGCGAGCACGACGCCGACGTGGTGTTCCTCAACACCTGCACCATCCGCGAGAACGCCGACCTCAAGCTCTACAGCGCGCTCGGGCACCTGAAGGCCGAGAAGCTGCGCCGGCCGGGCATGCAGATCGCCGTCGGCGGCTGCCTGGCCCAGCGCGAGCGCGGCGAGATCCGCGCGCACGCCGCGTGGGTCGACGTGGTGGTCGGCACCCACAACCTGGCGGCCACCCCCTCGCTGCTGGCGCGCGCGCGTGACGAGGGACCGGTCGTCGAGGTCCTCGACGCCCCCGACCCCGAGGCCGCGCGCGACATGGCGCCCGCCCTCTACGCGGTGCGCGACACGCAGTGGGCGGCCTGGATGACGATCCAGACGGGCTGTGACAACTCGTGCGCCTTCTGCATCGTGCCCGACGTGCGCGGTCGCGAGATCAGCCGGCCCTTCGGCGACCTGGTCAGCGAGGCGACGGCGCTGGCGGGCCGCGGCGTGACCGAGATCACGGTGCTGGGACAGAACGTCAACTCCTACGGTCGCGACCTCACCAGGCGCGGGCCGCTCTTCGCGGAACTGCTGCGCGCCCTCGGCGCAGTGGAGGGGATCGAGCGGATCCGCTTCACCAGCCCGCACCCCAAGGACCTGCGCGCCGAGACGATCGCCGCGATGGCCGAGACGCCCGCGGTGTGCCCCCAGCTGCACCTGCCGCTGCAGTCCGGGTCCAATCGCGTCCTCTCTGCCATGCGCCGGGGCTATCGAGCTGAGCGATACCTCGAGCGCCTCGCGCTCGCGCGCGCGTCGATCGAGGACCTGGCCGTGACGACCGACCTCATCGTGGGCTTTCCCGGCGAGACCGACGCCGAGTTCGACGAGACGCTCGCGGTGGTCGCCGAGGCGCGCTACGACGGGGCCTACACCTTCATCTTCTCGCCGCGCGCCGGCACCCGCGCGGCCGCGATGACCGACGACTTCGTCGCCGACGAGGTGATCAAGGAGCGCTTCGCGCGACTGAAGGAGGTCCTCGACCGCTCGGCGACCGCTCGGCACGCGGCTCGCGAGGGCCGACGCGAGGAGGTCCTGGTCGAGGGGCCGTCGAAGCGCAACGCGGCGATGCTCTCGGGCCGCACCCGCCAGGGCAAGCTGGTCCACTTCCCGACCAGCGACGAGGCGTCGCGACCCGGGACCCTCGTGATGGTCGACGTGACCCACGGCGCGCCCTACCACCTGCGCGGAGAGCTGGCCTCGGTGGTGCGCGGCCCGCGCCATCGCTCGCGCATCGCGCTGTCGGTGTCGTGAGGGCCGGGGCGCGCGTCGCCCTGGTGGGCCCGACCGCGTCGGGCAAGTCCGCGCTGGCTCACGCCGTCGCCCTCGACGCCGGCGACGTGGAGGTCCTGTGCGTCGACTCGATGACGGTCTATCGAGCCATGGACATCGCCACGGCCAAGCCGTCGCGCGCCGAGCGCGCCGCGGTCACCTACCACCTGCTCGACCTGGTCGAGCCGAGCGAGGAGTTCACGGTCGCCCAGTTCGCGTCCGCCGCGGCCGTCGCGCGGGGGGCGATCACCTCGCGCGCCCGCGCGGCGCTCGACGTCGGCGGCACCGGCCTCTACGGACGCGCGGTGTTCGACGACCTCGACATACCCGGCGTCTTCCCCGACGTGCGCGCCGAGCTCGCGGCGCGCGACGACGTCGGCGCGCTCTACGAGCGGCTGCGCGCGCTGGACCCGGTGGCGGCTTCGCGCACGGAGCCGGCCAACGCGCGACGCGTGCGCCGCGCGCTCGAGGTGACGCTGGGATCGGGTCGCCCCTTCAGCTCCTTCGGGGCGGGCCTGCGCACCTACGGCCCGGTGCGCGTGGTCCAGGTCGGCCTGCGCGTGGAGAGCATCGAGCTCGACCGCCGCATCGAAGAGCGATTTCGTGGCTGGCTCGACGACGGGTTGCTCGACGAGGTCGCGCCGCTGGCCGCGCGGCCCGACGGGCTGTCGCGAACCGCTCGCCAGGCCGTCGGGTATCGCGAGCTGCTGGCGCACGTCGAGCGCGGGGTCGCGCTGTCAGAGTGCGTCGACGCGGCGCTCGCGGCGAGCCGACGACTGGCTCGACGACAGCGCTCGTGGTTCGATCGCGACCCGCGCGTCGAGTGGTTCGACGACTCCGACGCGGCGCGCGCACGCGTCGAGTCCGTGCTGAACGGTTCTGACGGGCCCGTGCCAGACTGATCGGGTGACTCTTCGACGTCTCCAGAAGTGGCACGGGGCGGGCAACGACTTCCTGGTCGAGGTGAACGAACCCGGCGCGCCGTGGTGGACCCCGTCACGCGTGCGCGCGGCCTGCGATCGGCACCTCGGGGTCGGCGCGGACGGCGTGGCCGTGGCCACGAACGCCGAGGGGGTGTCGATGGTCCTGTGGAACGCCGACGGGTCGGTGGCCGAGATGTCGGGCAACGGCGTGCGCTGCCTGGTGGCGGCGGTGCGCCGGGCGACCAACGCGACCTGGGGTGAGCTCGACGTCGCCACCGAGTCCGGCGTGCGCCGCGTGCGCATGAGCCTCGACGGCGACGACGGCTACGGCGGCGTCTCGATGGGCCCGGTCACGCTGGCCGACCCCCCGGACGGCGCGCTCGGCCTGGCCCTGGTGGGCAATCCGCACGTCGTGGTGGACGACGACGCGTCGTGGAGCGTGGCCCAGCGCGAGCTCATGGCGGCGACGTTGAGCGACGAGGTCGGCGGGACCAACGTCGAGTTCGTCACGGTGCTCGACGAGGGCCACGTCGCGATGACCGTCGTCGAGCGCGGGGTCGGCTGGACGCTGGCCTGCGGGACCGGCTCGTGCGCGGCGGCAGCGGTGCTGCACGACGCCGGGCGCGTCGGCGCGGACGTGCTCGTCGAGAACCCGGGTGGGGTGCTGCGCGTGCAGCTGGTCGACGGCGAGGCCACGCTCTCGGGACCCGTACACTTCGTGGCCGACGTCGAATGGAACGCCCCGTGACCTATCTGCCCTCCTCCCTCATCGATCGCACGATCCGCGAGCGGATCGTGCTGGTGGGCGTCCTGTTCCCGGGCGTGACCCCCCAGGACCTCGACCACCAGCTCGACGAGCTGGCCCTGCTGGTGGACACCGCCGGCGCCGACGTCATGGCCCGGGTCATCCAGCGCCGCGACGCGCCCGATGCGGCCACCTTCATCGGCTCGGGCAAGGCGGACGAGCTGCGCGAGCTGTGCCTGGAGGTCGACGCCGACACGGTCGTCTTCGAGCACGGGCTCTCGCCGGCCCAGCAGCGCAACCTCGAGAAGATCCTCGGGCGCACCGCCATCGACCGCACCGCGGTGATCCTGGACATCTTCGCCCAGAACGCCCGCACCCCCGAGGGCCGCGCCCAGGTCGAGCTCGCGCTGCTCGAGTACCGCCTGCCGCGCCTGCGTCGCGCCGGTGGCTCGTTGTCCCAGCAGGCCGGCGGCATCGGCACTCGTGGCCCGGGCGAGACCCAGCTCGAGGTGGACCGGCGCCGCCTCGTCCAGCGCATCCACCACATCAAGCGCGAGCTCAAGGAGATCGACCGCACGCGCGACGTCCAGCGCCAGGGCCGCGACCGCGGGCGCCACCGCGAAGTGACGCTGGTGGGCTACACCAACGCGGGCAAGTCCTCGATGCTCAACGCCCTGACCCACGCCGACGTGGCGACCGAGAACCGCCTCTTCGTCACCCTGGACCCGCGCACGCGTCAGCGCCAGCTGCCCGGGGGCGAGACGGTCCTGGTCACCGACACCGTCGGCTTCATCTCCAACCTGCCCCACGAGCTGGTCGAGGCCTTCATGAGCACGCTGAAGTCGGTGCGCCTGGCCGACCTGCTCGTGCACGTGGTCGACGGGGCGAGCGACCGCGCCGAGGACCAGATCGCCGCGGTGCACACCGTCCTGCACGAGATCGGCGCCGACGACGTGCCCGAGCTGCTCGTCTTCA
>DAIOGY010000145.1:0-4285 GCA_036745005.1 Acidimicrobiales bacterium
TACCCGCCGAGCGATCCGTCACGTCGCACAACACGGTGACACGGAATCGCCAGCGCCACGCCGTTGGCGGCGCAGGCCGACGCCACCGCTCGCGCCGCTCGCGGCTCACCGATGGCCGCCGCCACCTGTGAGTACGTCCGTGTCTCGCCGACTGGGATGGACCGGAGCGCCTCCCAGACCCGGATCTGGAACGCGGTGCCCTCGAGGTCGAGGGGCAGCACCGTCGGGTCGTCGTGGCCCCGGACCGCCGCAGCCAGCACGCTCGCCACCGCGACGAGGCCGTCATCATCGCGCTCGAGGACGGCGCGAGGGAACTCCTCGGCGAGCTGCCTTCTCAGCGCCGCCTCGCTGGAGCCCAGTCGCACGGCGCACACGCCGCGGGTGGTGCACCCCGCCAGCACCACGCCAAGCGGCGTGTCGACGCTCGTGTAGCGGATCCGTTCGCCGCGCCCGCCGTCGCGGTAGCGGCCCGGGGTCATTCCTAACGAGGCCGCGCCGTGATCGTAGAACGCACGGAACGAGCCGAATCCCGACGCGACGACGGCGTCGGTCACTCCGCCGCCCGCGCGCAGTGCCGTGCGCGACGCCGCGGCCCGTTGGGCTCGCTGGTAGGCGCCGATCGGCACCCCCACGAGCTCGGCGAAGCGCCGGCGCAAGTGACGCTCGCTCAGTCCGACGTCCGCCGCGACCGACCCCACGCTCTGGTCGACGTCGGGCCGCTCGAGCCGGCGACACGCCGCGATCACGGCCGCCACGGTGGGGTCGCTCGCCCGGTCGCGGTCGGGGCGACACCGCGCGCACGCGCGATATCCGCTCGTGGCCGCCTCACTGGGCGTCGTGAAGAACTCGACGTTGCGTCGCAACGGCCGACGCGCCCCGCAACCCGGCCGGCAGTACACGCCGGTCGTGCGCACGGCGTACACGAACACTCCGGCCGAGCGCTCGTCTCGACCCTCCACCGCGCGCCAGCGCACGTCATCCAGTTGGCTCATACGTCGCAATCTAGGTACGCGTCACGCCGCGCGCCTCCCGCTGGCGGACGGAGAACTTCGACTGGCCCGCTGGTGCGCCCTGGGTCGTGTCCTACCCGAGTTCCCAGATCAGCCGGTAGTAGCGGATCTTGCGCGGATCGGGTTCGACCCCGTACGCGTCGTAGACGGACTCTTCCCAGCCCGGGCCGTAGTTCCAGACGGTGCTCCACGCCGCGACGGCGAGGTCGGCCCAGCGGTCGCCCACGCCGAGCTGGTCGAGGTCCAGGTGGGCCGCCCACTTGCCGTGCTGGTCGATCAGCGTGTTCGGGGCGCACGCGTCGCCGTGGCACACCACGGCATCCTCGGGCGGAATCACGCGCAGTTCCTCGAGTGCCGACGTCACGGTCAAGGCCGCGAACTCCTCGCTCCATTCGGGAAGGTCCAGTTCGCCGGCGCGCCAGCGGCGTTCAATCACGCCGAGCCGACCCTCGGCGGACCACTCGAACGGACAGTCCTCTCGAGGCAGCGCGTCGTGCAGGGCCCGCAAGCCCTCGCCCAGTGCCCGCGTCGCCGTCGCCGGGTCCCGGCGCCACCTGGGCGAGACCGCATTCTCGGCGTCGATGGCGTCGGTGACGAACCACGACCCCTCGCCATCGCGGCCCTGCTCCACCACCGTGGGAACCGGCGTGAAGGGCGCCGCCCAGGCGAGGCGCGCCACCTCGTCGGCGACATCCCGTCCGGTGGACGCGGGGACCCACTTGATGAAGCGGTGGGACGGCGCGTCGGTCACGCGCAGCGTGAGGCCGCCCAGCATGTTCAGCCACACGATCTCATAGGGACGGCCATTGACCAGCCGGCGCACGGCGTCGACGAGCGCGACGGGTTCGACGGGGGGACCGGCCACCATGGGCACAGTCTCCCAGCGCGCGGCGCGCAGGGCCGGTGACAAGACGGCGACGACGCGGCGGGGGCCTCAGCGCCCAGCCACTGGTCGATCTTGCGCGTGTCGGCTGAGCGCGGCGAACTCGGCCACGCGCACCCTCACTCCCACCACGTCGCCGACCCTCGGGTCGAGACGCTGGGCCTCATCGTGAGTCAGCTGCACCCAGGTGGGCACGCCGAGCGCGTTCGCGACGACCACCCGCACCTCGAAGCCCAGGCGCACCACTTCGGTGACGGTGACCGCCGTTCCCTTGTCAACACGGCACAGCTCGAGATCGTGGGGCCGCACCGGGACCCGACCCCAAGTCGTCGTCGGACCGAGGAACGCGTAGACGAAATCGTTGGCCGGATGGTCGTAGACCACGGACGGCGCTCCGGTCTGCTCGACCCGGCCTTGATTCAAGATCACCAGCCGGTCTCCGATCTCCATGGCCTCGAACTGGTTGTGGGTGACCAGGATCGTCGTCACGCCGAGCTCATGCTGCAGCGAGCGCACCCACGTGCGCAGCTCGGCGCTGACCTGAGCGTCCAGGGCGGCGAAGGGCTCGTCGAGCAGCAGCACCTCGGGCTTGATCGCCAGGGCGCGGGCCAGGGCCATGCGCTGGCGCTGGCCGCCCGAGAGCTGGCGCGGGTAGCGATCGGCGAACGACTCCAGGCGCACGAGGCTCAACAGGTCGTCGACCTCGCGGCGGATCTGGGCCTTGGGGGTCTTGCGCACGCGCAGTCCGTAGGCGACGTTGTCGAAGACGGTCATCTGGAAGAACGGCGCGTAGTCCTGGAAGCAGAATCCGATGCGACGCTCGCGCGCCGGCACGTTGGTGACGTCGCGACCGCCCAGGACGACGTGACCCGCGTCGCTGGCCTCGAGGCCGGCCACCACGCGCAGCAGCGTCGACTTGCCGGATCCCGAGGGCCCGAGCAGCGCGGTCAGCGTCCCCGAGGGGACCTCGTCGGAGACGTCGTCGAGCACGAGGTCGGGGCCGAAGCGCTTGGTGATGTTATGCAGTGAGATGCCCATGGCGTCTCCTCTCGCGATGGCGCGCCACGCTCAAGACGACGAGCACGGCGATCGACGCGCTGGCCAGCAGGCTGGCCCCCACGAATCCCTGGTAGGCGTTGAAGTTCTCGAAGTTGCCGCCGATGTTGAGCGTCAGCGTCTGGGTGACCAGCGCGATGTTGCCCGACACGATCAGCACCGCCCCGTACTCGCCGATCACGCGGGCCATGGTCAGCGAGACCCCGTAGGCCAGCGCCCAGGTGATCGCGCGCAGCGTGATCGTGAAGAATATGCGCACCGGCCCGGCGCCCAACGTTGCGGCGGTCTGCTCTTGGTGGTCGCCGATCTCGCGCAGCAACGGGATGACCTGGCGCGAGACGAGGGGCAGCGAGACGAACACCGAGGCCAGGACGATGCCGGGCAGCGAGAACATCACGCGCCAGCCCAGGCGCGCGATCGTCGAGCCGAACCAGCCGCCCTGGGCGTAGGCGAGCTCGAGGATCAGGCCGATGATGATCGGCGACACGGCGAGGGGCACGTCGATGACCGCGTCCAGCGCCCGCGTGGCGCGCGAGGGATGGCGCGCGATCCACAGCGACGCGCCGACGCCGAAGACGACGTTCAGCGGGACCGCGATGAGGGCCACCTTGACGGTCAGCAGGATCGCCGCGTCCATCTGAGGGTCGCCCAGGGCCGCCCACAGCGATCCGAGCCCGCGGGCGAGAACCCGCTGGAAGACGAAGCCGAGCGGCAGGCCGACCAGCGCGGTCACGTAGGCGAGCACCACGAAGCGCAGGAGGCGCGACGGGCGTCTCATCGGCGCCCGTGGGTCAGGCGCCGCGACACGGCGCCGCACGCGGTGAGGACCACGAGCGCGATCACCAGGAGGGCGACCGACACCGCACCGGCGCTGCGCGTCTGGCCCGACGTGGTGAGCGAGTAGATGTACGACGAGGCCACCTGCGAGCGGTACGGCAGGTTGTTCGAGATGAACACCACCGATCCGTACTCGCCGATGGCGCGCGCGAAGGCGAGTCCCGTGCCGGTCAGCAGGGCCGGCGCCAGGACCGGCAGCGTCACGGTGCGAAAGACGTGCGCCGACGACGCCCCGAGGGTCGAGGCGGCGGCCTCCGCGTTGAACGTGAGCGACTCGAGCACGGGCTGGACGGCCCGCACGGTGAAGGGCAGGGTCACGAACATGATGGCCACCGTGACGCCGATCCAGGTGCCGGTGACGTTGACGTGGAACGGCGACGACGGCCCGTAGAGCGTGTAGAGGGTCACGCCGGCCACCACGGTGGGCAGGGCGAAGGGCAGGTCGATCACCGCGTTGAGGAGCCCCTGCCCGACGAACCGGTCGCGCACCAGGACCCAC
>DAIOGY010000146.1:0-4277 GCA_036745005.1 Acidimicrobiales bacterium
GAACGATCATCTGGAAGGGCACGATCACGGCGCTGCGGCGCTTCAAGGAGGACGCGCGCGAGGTGGCGTCCGGCTTCGAGTGCGGCATCGGCCTGTCGGACTACCAGGACCTCAAAGAGGGCGACGTCATCGAGACCTTCGAAGAGCGCGAGATTCCTCGAACGGCCTAGTGATGGCCCACTCCTCCGGCGGCCACCACCCCTACCCGCGCTCCGCGCGCGTCAATCAGATCCTGCGCGAGGTCATCTCCGACGAGATCATGCGCGCCAGCGACGTCGACGAGCGCCTCGGCCTGCTCACGGTCACTGGCGTCGAGACCACCCCGGACGTGCGCCAGGCCACCGTGTACTTGCATTCGCTGAGCGACGAGGCCCACGCCGCCCTCGACGAGCACCGGCTGGCGATCCAGGCCGCCGTCAACGCCCAGACCCGCCTCAAGCGCACGCCCCGCCTCTCTTTCGCGGCCGACCCCGCCGTTGCGCACGGCGAGGCCGTCGAGGAGATCCTGCGCCGACGGGGCCATGAGCCCGAGTAGCGGCCTGCTGCTGGTCGACAAGGACCGCGGCCCGACGAGCCACGACGTCGTGGCCGCCGTGCGCCGCCTGCTCGGCGAGCGCCGCGTCGGCCACGCCGGGACCCTGGATCCGATGGCGACGGGCCTGCTGGTGCTCGGCGTGGGGACGGCGACGCGCCTGCTGCGTTTCGCCCAGGCCGGCACCAAGCGCTACACCGGCTCCGTGCGCTTGGGCGTCGCGACCGACTCGCTCGACGCGGACGGCGTCGTGACCGGCGAGGCGCCCGTGCCCGAGCTTGGCGCGGAGAAGCTCCACGCGGCCGTGTCGACGTTCGTGGGAACCACGAGTCAGGTCCCGCCGATGGTGTCGGCGCTGAAGGTCGGCGGCGAGCGGCTCCACGAGCTGGCCCGTCGCGGCGTCGAGGTCGAGCGGGCCCCGCGCGAGATCACCATCACCTCGTTCTGGGTCACCGACAGCGATGACGCGTCGACCCTCCTCTTCGACGTGACCTGCTCTCCCGGGACGTACGTGCGCGTCCTGATGAGCGACCTGGCGCAGCGCCTGGGCACGCTCGGGCACCTGACGAGCCTGCGCCGCGAGGCCAGCGGCCGATTCGGCGTCGACGACGCGCTCAGCCTGGACCGAGTGGCTGAGCGCGTGGCGCGCGGCGACACCGTGCTGCGCCCCACGGCGGACCTCGTCGCCGAGCTCGCCGCGATCACGCTGAACGACGACGAGGAGCGACGGGTGCGCCACGGCCAGTCGGTCGGGCTCGACGCGACGGTGCGGGGCGAGGAGGTCGCGGCGCTCGACGCGCACGGCGCGCTGGTCGCGGTGCTGCGCCGACGCGGCGGCGTGGGCCACCCCGAGCTCGTGATGGCCGAGACGCCGGCCGCCCCCCCGGTAGGTTGAGTCCATGATCGTGCGGCGCGACGCCGATGCCGGTCCCCAGTATCCGCACGGCGTGGTGGCGATCGGGGTCTTCGACGGGCTCCATCGGGGCCACCAGCGCCTGCTCTCCATCGTCACCGAGCTGGCGCACTCGCGCGACGCGCTCGGCGTCGTGGTCACCTTCGACCCGCACCCGGCCGAGATCCTCGATCCCGCGGGCGCGCCGCGGCTCATCGGCACGCTCGATCAGCGACTCGAGGGGCTCGCCGCCCTGGGCGTCGACGTGGCGCGGGTGCTCACCTTCGACGAGTCGCTGGCCGCGGAGTCGGCCGAGGAGTTCATTGAGCGGGTCCTGGTCGACGAGCTGCACGCCGAGACGATCGTGGTGGGCGAGGACTTCCGTTTCGGCCACGAGCGCCACGGCGACGTGGCCCTGCTTGAGCGCCACGCGCGCGCCGGCGGCTACGACGTCGTGGCGGCGCCGAACTTCGGCGAGGCGGAGCGCTGGAGCTCGACGCTCGTGCGACGCGACCTGTCCGCCGGGGACGTGGAGGGCGCGGCGGGCATCCTCGGCCGCCCCTTCGTGCTGCGCGCGCGCGTCGAGCACGGCGACGGGCGCGGTCGTGAGCTGGGCTTTCCCACGGCCAACCTGGCCACCGCGCCGCGCCAGCAGCTGCCGCGCAACGGCATCTACGCGGGCGCCGCACGCGCCGGCGACGGCACGTGGCGCGCGGCCGCGATCTCGGTGGGCACGCGCCCCCAGTTCTACGACGACGCGGCGACGCTGGTCGAGGCGCACCTGCCCGGCTACGACGTCGACCTCTACGACGAGGCGCTCGACGTCGCGTTCCTGGCGCGGCTGCGCGAGGAGGCGGTCTTTGCCGACCTGACGGCCCTCGTCGCGCAGATCGGCCGTGCCGTCGACGCCACGATCGAGCGATTCAGGTTGTTTTCGCCCGAGGAGTCGGTCCTGCTAGCATGGATACTCGGTCAGCGACGCTGATCACGTGGGCCGTCAAGTGGGCGGTTCGCACCGGTACCCCCGACTCACAAGGCACAACGTTTATGGCTGAGAAGCAGCAGATCATCAAGGACTATCAGGCGCACGCCTCGGACACGGGCTCGCCCGAGGTCCAGGTCGCACTCCTGACGGACCGGATCGCGCATCTCACCGAGCACCTCAAGGTCCACCAGGGTGATCATCACACCCGCCGCGGTCTCATGGTCCTCATCGGCCAACGTCGCCGTCTGCTCGATTACGTGCAGCGCGGCAACGTGGAGCGTTACCGAAATTTGATCGGGCGTCTCGGCATACGTCGCTAGCCGCACTCCGTCGAAGAATTCGACGGACGACACCGCCGATATCTCGGAGGCCAGTGGAGAATCGTCGCCCCGCGCGAAGGTTGCCCACTGGGATCCGGGCGGCGGGTCGACTACCGCATTAGGAGAAACCATGACCGACGCCATCCGCGTTAGTAGCCCCGTGACCCGCACGGACAAGACACTCACCTTCGAGGCCGGGCACCTCGCACAACTGGCCGACGGCGCCGTGCTGGCGCGCCTCGGCGACACCATCCTGCTGGCCACGGCGACCGCGTCGCGCTCCGTGCGCGAAGGCACCGACTTCTTCCCGCTCACCGTGGACATCGAAGAGCGCGCCTACGCCGCCGGCAAGATCCCGGGGGCGTTCTTCCGCCGCGAGGGCAAGCCCTCCGACCAGGCCGTCCTGATCTGCCGGCTCATCGACCGCCCGCTGCGCCCGTCCTTCCCCAAGGGCTTCCGCAACGAGGTCCAGGTCGTCGGCACGATCTTCTCGGCCGACCAGGAGAACCCCCACGACGTCCTCGCCATCAACGCGGCCTCGGCCGCGCTGATGATCTCGGGCATCCCCTTCGACGGTCCCATCGGAGCCGTGCGCATGGCGTACACGACCGACGGCGAGTGGGTCCCGCACCCCACCTACGCCGAGGGCGACGCCGCGGTCTTCGAACTGGTCGTCGCCGGGCGGGCGCTCAGCGATTCGGTCGAGGCCGACGTGGCCATCATGATGGTCGAGGCCGGCGGCACCGCCGGCTCGTTCGAGAAGTACGCCGACGGCGCGCCCAAGGTGAGCGAGGAGGTCCTGGCCGAGGGCCTGGAGTCCTCCAAGCTGTGGATCCGCGAGTCGATCAACCTCCAGCGCGAGCTGGTCGCGGCGTTCGTGGCCGCGCGCGGTCCCATCAAGATGCTCGAGTACAAGGTCATGGCCGACTACCAGGACGACATCTACGAGCGCGTCGTGGCGGTCGGCGAGGAGTCGCTGGCCACCGCCAACGCCCTCAGCGCCAAGGCCGATCGCGCCGGCGCGCTCGATGCGGCCCTGGCCGCGATCGTCGAGACGCTGAGCCCGGAGTTCCCCGAGCGCGTGGGCGAGATCAAGCCCGCCGTGCGCTCGCTGACCAAGAAGCTGGTGCGCAAGCGCATCGTCGAGGACGGCCTGCGCATCGACGGTCGCACCACGACCGAACTGCGCGCCCTGTCGGCCGAGGTCGACCTGTTCCCAATGACCCACGGCTCGGCGCTCTTCCAGCGCGGCGAGACCCAGGTGCTCAACGTGACGACGCTGGGCATGCCGCGCATGCGCCAGCAGCTCGACACGATCTCGCCCGACGAGTTCCGCCGCTACATGCACCACTACAACTTCCCGCCGTACTCGACCGGTGAGACCGGCCGCGTGGGCATGCCCAAGCGCCGCGAGATCGGCCACGGCATGCTGGCCGAGCGCGCCCTCATCCCCGTGCTGCCCAGCGAGGAGGACTTCGCGTACACGCTGCGCGTGGTCTCGGACGTGATGCAGTCCAACGGATCGACGTCGATGGCGTCGGTGTGCGG
>DAIOGY010000147.1:0-4214 GCA_036745005.1 Acidimicrobiales bacterium
GCGAGTCGACGGTCTTCGCGGTGTGGTCCACGATGTCGAGCAGGCGCTTGTGCACGCGCATCTCGAAGTGCTCGCGGCTGTCCTTGTGCTTGTGCGGGCCGCGCACCACCGTGTAGCGGTGCGTCTCGGTGGGCAGGGGCACCGGCCCCTGGACCCGCGCGTTGGTCCGCTCGACCGTCTGGACGATCTTGGCGGTGGACTGATCCAGGACGCCGTGGTCGAAGGCCTTCAGCCGGATGCGGATCTTCTGTCGGTTGTCGGCCATCATCGTCTACTTGAGGATCTTGGTCACGCGGCCCGAGCCCACGGTGCGCCCGCCCTCGCGGATGGAGAAGGTCAGGCCCTCTTCCATGGCGATGGGCTTGCCCAGCTCGACGGTCATCTCAGTGTTGTCGCCCGGCATGACCATCTCGGTGCCCGAGGGCAGCTCGATGGTGCCGGTCACGTCGGTCGTGCGGAAGTAGAACTGCGGGCGGTAGTTCGCGAAGAACGGCTTGTGGCGCCCGCCCTCCTCCTTGGTCAGCACGTAGACCTGGGCCTGGAACTGGGTGTGCGGAGTGATCGAGCCGGGCTTGCACAGCACCTGGCCGCGCTCGACGTCCTCCTTCTTGGTGCCGCGCAGCAGCGCGCCGAGGTTGTCGCCGGCCTGGCCCTGGTCGAGCAGCTTGCGGAACATCTCGATGCCGGTCACGACGGTCTTCTGCGTCGGGCGCAGCCCGACGACCTCGACCTCGTCGCCGACCTTGATGACGCCCTGCTCCACGCGACCGGTCACGACGGTGCCGCGCCCGGTGATGGACATCACGTCCTCGATGGACATCAGGAACGGCTTGTCGGTCGAGCGAACGGGCTCGGGGATGTAGCTGTCGACGGCGTCCATGAGCTCGACGATCTTGTCGCCCCACGCCTCGTCGCCCTCGAGCGCCTTGAGGGCCGAGACGCGCACGATGGGCGTGTCGTCGCCCGGGAAGCCGTAGCTGGTGAGCAGCTCGCGCACCTCGAGCTCGACCAGCTCGAGCAGCTCCTCGTCGTCGACCATGTCGGCCTTGTTGAGGGCCACCACGATGAAGGGCACGCCCACCTGGCGCGCCAGCAGCACGTGCTCGCGGGTCTGGGGCATCGGGCCGTCGCTGGCCGAGACGACCAGGATGGCGCCGTCGACCTGGGCGGCGCCGGTGATCATGTTCTTGACGTAGTCGGCGTGGCCGGGCATGTCGACGTGGGCGTAGTGACGGTTCTTCGTCTCGTACTCCACGTGGGCGATCGAGATCGTGATGCCGCGCTGGCGCTCCTCGGGGGCCTTGTCGATCTGGTCGAAGGGCGTGAAGGTGGTGCCGCCGACGCGCTCGGACAGGACCTTCGTGATCGCCGCGGTCAGGGTCGTCTTGCCGTGGTCGATGTGGCCCATCGTGCCTACGTTGACGTGCGGCTTGTTTCGCTCGAACTTCTTCTTTGCCATTGTCGGGGACTAACTTTCTCTCTCGTGACGCTCTGGGGGAACCGTCGGTTTCGTTTCGGCCCTCCCCGACTGCGGTTTGGACCTTGTTGTCGCTGGTCGCCCAGCGTTCTTACGCGCCGGTGGCCCGCGCGACGATCTCCTTGGCGATCGCGTCGGGTACTTCCGCGTACGAATGGAACTGCATGGTGTACGTCGCGCGTCCTTGGGTGCGCGAGCGCAGGTCAGTAGCGTAGCCGAACATGTCGGCCAGCGGAACTTGAGCCCGGATCACCTGGTAGTTGCCCCGGTGGTCCATGCCCTCGACGCGGCCGCGCCGCGCCGACAGGTCGCCGATCACGTCGCCCATGTAGTCCTCGGGCGTGACGACCTCGACGGCCATGATGGGCTCGAGGAGCACCGGGTGGGCCAGGCGGGCCGCCTTCTTCACCGCCATCGAGCCGGCGATCTTGAAGGCCATCTCGGACGAGTCGACGTCGTGGTAGCTGCCGTAGGTGAGGCGCACGCGCACGTCGACCACCGGGTACCCGGCCAGGACGCCGCTGGTCAGCGCCTCCTGGATGCCCTGGTTGACCGGCTGGATGTACTCCTTGGGGATGGCGCCCCCGGTGATCTCGTCGAGGAACTCGTAGCCGCCGCCGGGCCCCGTGGGCTCCAGGGTGATCACCACGTGGCCGTACTGGCCCCGGCCGCCGGTCTGGCGGATGTAGCGCTCCTCGACCTTGGCCACGGTCTTGCGCACGGTCTCGCGGTAGGCGACCTGGGGCTTGCCGACGTTCGCGTCCACCGAGAACTCGCGCAGCATGCGGTCCACCAGCACCTCGAGGTGCAGCTCGCCCATGCCCGAGATGACGGTCTGGCCGGTCTCCTCGTCGCTGCGCACGCGGAAGGTCGGGTCCTCCTCGGAGAGCGCGTAGAGCGCCTTGGACAGCTTCTCCTGGTCGGCCTTGGTCTTGGGCTCGATCGCCACGTGGATGACCGGCTCGGGGAAGACCAGGGTCTCGAGCTGGATCGGGTGGTCGACGTCGCTCAGCGTGTCGCCGGTCGTCACCTGCTTGAGCCCCACCGCGGCGACGATGTCGCCGGTGCGGATCGTGTCGAGGTCCTCGCGGTGGTTGGCGTGCATGAGCAGCAGGCGGCCCAGGCGCTCCTTGCGCGAGCCCTTGGTCGTGTTGAGCACGGTGTCGCCCTTTTCCAGGGTGCCCGAGTAGACGCGCAGGTAGATCAGCTTGCCGACGTAGGGGTCGGTCATGATCTTGAAGGCCAGGGCGGCGAAGGGCTCGTCGTCGCTGGGCTTGCGCTCGAGGACCTCGTCCTTGCCGGGCTTGGTCCCCTGGGTCGGCGGCAGGTCGACGGGCGACGGCAGGTAGTCGACGACCGCGTCGAGCATGGGCTGGACGCCCTTGTTCTTGAAGGCGCTGCCGTTGAGGATCGGCACGCAGTGGTTCTCCAGGGTCCCCACGCGCAGCGCGCGGCGGATGTCGGACGCCGAGACCTCCTCGTCGTTGAGGACCTTCTCCATCAGGTGGTCGTCGAAGCGCGTGAGCACGTCGAGCAGCGCGTGGTGGTACTCGTCGGCCTGGGCCCGGTACGCCTCGGGGATCTCGGTGACGTCGAAAGTCTCGCCCTTGTCGTCCTCGTGGTAGGTGACGGCGGTCATCGTGGTGAGGTCGATGATGCCCTGGTAGGCGGCCTCGGACCCGATGGGCAGCTGCACGATGGCCGGCACGCAGTCCAGGCGGTCGCGGATCATGTCCACGCAGCGAAAGAAGTCCGCGCCGATGCGGTCCATCTTGTTGACGAAGCAGATGCGCGGCACGTGGTACTTGTTGGCCTGGCGCCAGACGGTCTCGGTCTGGGGCTCGACGCCGGCGACGGCGTCGAAGACGGCCACCGCGCCGTCGAGCACGCGCAGCGAGCGCTCGACCTCCACCGTGAAGTCGACGTGGCCGGGCGTGTCGATGATGTTGATGCGGTGCGCGTTCCAGTAGCAGGTGGTCGCCGCCGACGTGATGGTGATGCCGCGCTCCTGCTCTTGGACCATCCAGTCCATCGTCGCGGCGCCCTCGTGGACCTCGCCGATCTTGTAGTTCTTGCCGGTGTAGTAGAGGATGCGCTCGGTGGTGGTGGTCTTGCCGGCGTCGATGTGCGCCATGATCCCGATGTTGCGGACCTTCTCGAGGGGGTATTCGCGCGCGGTCATCTCAGGGGGAACGTTCCAGTTACCAGCGGTAGTGGGCGAAGGCCTTGTTGGACTCGGCCATCTTGGCCATGTCCTCGCGGCGCTTCACCGCCGCGCCGACGCCGTTGCTGGCGTCGATGATCTCGTTGGCCAGGCGCTCGCTCATGGTCTTCTCGCGGCGCTTGGCCGCGAAGTCGGTGAGCCAGCGGATCGCCAGGGTCGTGGCGCGGCGCGGGCGCACCTCGACCGGCACCTGATAGGTCGTGCCGCCCACGCGCCGGGGACGGACCTCGAGCTCGGGCCGGACGTTCTCCAGGGCGCGCTTGAGCGCGGCGACGGGGTCGGCGCTGGTCTTCTGCTCGACCTGCTCGAGCGCGGTGTAGACGATGCGCTCGGCGATCGTGCGCTTGCCGCGCTCGAGGATCTTGTTGGTCACCTGGGTGACCAGGACCGACTTGTAGATCGGGTCGGGTACCAGCTCGCGACGGTCGGCGGGGCCTTTGCGGGGCATCAGCTCTCCTTCTTGGCGCCGTAGCGGCTGCGGGCCTGCTTGCGGTCGCGCACCCCGGAGGTGTC
>DAIOGY010000148.1:0-4201 GCA_036745005.1 Acidimicrobiales bacterium
GTGGTCCACTCCGAGAGCGCCGGCAGGAATCCATCGGCCGGCACGACGAAGCCGCCCTCGCCCTGGATCGGCTCGATGAGCAGGGCCGCGACGTTGTGGGCCCCGACCTCGCTCTCGATCTGGCCGATGGCGCGCGCGGCGGCGTCGGCGCCGGTGCGCCCGTCGCGGAACGGATAGCTCATGTCCACCCGGTAGACCTCGGGGGCGAAGGGGCCGAAGCGGTCCTTGTAGGGCATGTTCTTGGCGGTGAGGGCCATGGTCAGGTTGGTCCGGCCGTGGTAGGCGTGATCGAAGACCACGATGGCCTCGCGGCCCGTGGCCAGGCGCGCGACCTTCACCGCGTTCTCGATCGCCTCGGCGCCGGAGTTGAAGAGCGCGGAGGTCTTGGCGAAGTCGCCCGGGGTGAGCCGGGCGAGCTCCTCACACACCTCGACGTAGCTCTCGTAGGGCGCGACCATGAAGCAGGTGTGCGTGAATGCCGCCACGGCGCGGCTCACCGCCTCGACGACCTCGGGCACGGCGTGGCCGATCGAGGTGACGGCGATTCCCGAGCCCAGGTCCAAGAGTCGGTTGCCGTCGACGTCCTCCAAGATGGCGCCCTCGCCGCGCTCGATGTAGACGGGGAAGCCCACGGTGAGCCCGGCGCTGACGACCGCCTTGCGACGTTCGTGCAGGGCGCGCGACTTGGGTCCGGGCAGTTCAGTGATGACCTTGCGCTCGGTTCCGAGCGACGACTGGAGGGACGAGACCATGGCACTCCTTTTCTGGCGACGCTTTCGCCTCAGCGTAGTTGCGTCCACGCACGCCGACTTTCGAACGACGAAACGGGTGGCTCGCGCCACCCGTCTCGCCAGGGCGGAGGAGGTGGGATTTGAACCCACGGTGCCCGTAGACACAGCAGTTTTCGAGACTGCCCGATTCGGCCGCTCTCGCACCCCTCCGTCGTCGAGTCTACCGACCGCTTCGGCGTGGTCCGGGGGCGCGATCGCGTCGCGCGGACCGGCTCGCGTTTCTGGGATGGTGGTGGCGTGGACGAACGAGGTGGCGACGAACAGTTCATGCGCGCCGCCCTCGACGCCGCCCGCGCCGCCGCCGCCCACGACGACGTCCCGGTGGGGTGCGTCCTGGTCGCCGGAGGCGAGGTCATCGCCGTGGCCGAAAACCGCCGAGAGGTCGACCAGGATCCGACGGCCCACGCCGAGGTCGTGGCGCTGCGCCGCGCCGCGGCGGCCCGGCCCGGCTGGCGCATGGACGAGGTCACGGCCTACGTCACCCTGGAGCCCTGCGTCATGTGCGCGGGCGCCCTGTTGGTGGCCCGGGTCGCTCGCGTCGTCATCGGCGCGCTCGACGAGAAGGCCGGCGCCGTCGGATCGCGCTACAACGTCCTGGCCGACCCCCGCCTTCTCCACGAGGCGGACGTGACCTACGACGTGCTCGGCGAGGAGTCGGCGTCGCTCCTTCGAGAGTTCTTCGAAGCCCGTCGTTCCCGAGGCGCCGACCCCGAGTCGACCCTCTGATCGTCGCGTCCGGTCCCGCGGGTCAACGGCGCGGCCGGGGATCACGCCACGTCGACTGACCTCACGGGTGTCGACACCAACGCGTCGAGGTAGTAGCGAATCTGGATGGCGACCGCGGCGCCCTCGCCCACCGCCGACGCGATCTGCTTGGTCGAGCCGGACCGCACGTCGCCGGCGGCGAAGACGCCCTCGACGTTGGTGCGAAAGTCGTGATCGGTGAGGAGGAAGCCCCGCTCGTCGGTGGCCAAGGAGCCGTTGAGGAAGCCGGTGTTGGGATCAAGGCCCACGAAGACGAACGCACCCGTGGTGGGCAACGTCTCGACCGCCCCGTCGCGCTCGAGCGTGACCGACGTGAGCTTGCCGTCGTCGCTGGCGTCAAAGGACGTGACCCGGGCGTTGAGGAGCACCGACATCTTCGGGTGGCTCATCACCTTGTCCTGGAGGAGCTTGCTCGCGGTCAGAGCGGGCAGCGCCTGGAGGATGGTCACGTGGTCGGCGAACTGGGTCAGGAACAGGCCCTCTTCGAGTCCGCTGTTGCCTCCTCCGACGACGGTGAGTTCCGGGGCCCCGCGATAGAAGGGTCCGTCGCAGGTCGCGCAGAAGTGGATGCCCGCCCCGATGAGGTCGGCCTCCCCGTCTGCGCCGGTGCGTCGGTACGTCGAGCCCGTGGCGATCAGGACCACCGGCGCGCTGACCTCCTCGCCGGTGGACAGGTCGACGCGGATCATCGGCCCGTCCTTGACGATCGCGGTTGCGGCGACCGCTTGGAGGATCTCGACCTCGTAGCGTTCGGCCTGGCGGGTCATGCGTTCGGCGAGCTCGGCCCCGCCGACGCCGTCGGGGAAACCCGGGTAGTTGTCGAAGCGCTCGGTGACCCCCGCCTGGCCGCCCGGCGCCGAGCGCTCGACGATCAGGACCTTGAGATTCTCCCGCGCGCCGTAGATCGCGGTCGTGAGGCCGGTCGGGCCGCCCCCGATGATGATGAGGTCGTACTCGCGGCGCGCCGCCGACCGGGTGAGCCCCACGGCGTCGGCGAGCTCGTCGTTGGACGGCTCGGCGAGGAAGGTGCCGTCGGCAAAGACGATCGTGGGGATGATCCGCTTGCCGGCGTTGCGCGCCTCCACCTCGGCCGTGCGCTCGGGCTCGAGCTCGAGGTCGACCCACGTGAAGGGGATCCGGTGGGTCGTGAGGAACTGCTTGGCCCGCCGACAGTCCGGGCACCAGGTGGCGCCGAAGACAACGGGCGGGGTGTCGGCTGAGATGGTCACGGGGTCTCCTCGTCGGCGCGGAACCGGCGGTACAGGCCGACCAGTCCTTCCAGGACCTCGGGGTCGAGGTCGTCGGGTTCGGCCCGCCCGCTCGCCGCGATCACCGCGCGCAACTGCGCCAGATACGCGTCGCAGGCGTCGCAGCCGGCCAGGTGGCGTGCGAGGCGTCGCCGATCGCGCCACGTGAGTGCGTCCTCGAGGTAGTCGCTCATGAGCTCGACGGCCTCGCGACAGACGAGCGGAGCCGCCAGCAGCCTCATGTCGTCGCCTCCCTCATCGTGGACTCCACCGCCTCCCTCACCTTGGCCCGACCCCGGTGCAAGACCACGCGAACGTTGCCCTCGGTGAGCCCGGTGAGGTGCGCGACCTCCTGCGTAGATAGTCCCTGCACGTCGCGCAGCGTTACGACCGTCTGTTGGGGCTCGCCTAGTCCTGCGATCGCCGCGCGCACCGCGGCGACGAGCATTTCGTTGTCGACGCGGTTCTCGACGCCCTCGGTGAAAGGGGTGGGTGGGTCACGCCACACGCCCTCCTGATCGAAGCGCTGGGCCGCGACGCTGGGGCCGGCGTCGCCCACGGCCACGCTGATCGTGCGCGAATCGCGCACACCAGTCGTGCGGGCCCGATTGGCGCACACGCGTAGCAGCCACGTCTTGAACGAGCTGCGGCCCTCGAAGCGATCTACCCCGCGCAGCACCGCGACCCACGTCTCTTGGGCGACGTCCTCGGCGCTCGCGTCGCTTCCTACGTAGTAGCGGGCGAGGCGCACGAGGGTCGTGTGGTAGCGCCGGACCAACTCCGTGAAGGCCGCCTCGTCGCCCGCGCGGAGGCGCTCGAGGAGGTCGGCGTCGTCCACGCAGAGACAGTAGTCAGGGGTTGCGGCGCCCGCCGACGTCACGGGCTCGGTGAAATACCTGGTGAAGAGGTGGAGGAGAGCCGGCAGACCAGAAATGCCCGATCCGATCACGCGGTGACGCTATTCTCTACTAACTCACTAGAGATTATAGAGATTAGAGGAGGAAAGCCCTGATGTTTGCCCCCCGTCCGAAGTGGTCGAGATCGGTCGTCGCCCTCGTCGCCCTCGGCGCCCTCGCCCTGAGCACGTCCGCGCTCCCACTGTCCGCGGCCCGCGCCGACACGACGACGACCACGGTGGCGCCGACGACCACGACGACGTTGGCCCCGACGACGGTCAACGTGGTCGGCTACTCGGTCGTCGGACCGGCCTTCAAGGCGCTGGAGACGGCCTTCCAGGCGACGCCGGTCGGGCACAACGTCGCGTTCACCAACTCCTTCGGCGCGTCGGACACCGAGACGAGCAACGTCATCAACGGGCAAGCCGCGGACATCGTGAACCTGTCGTATCCCTCCAACGTGACGACGCTGGTCGGCCACGGCAAGGTGGGGGTTGACAGC
>DAIOGY010000149.1:0-4104 GCA_036745005.1 Acidimicrobiales bacterium
CGTAGGGCGCGCCGTCCTCGCCCACGGTGGCGACGTGCGCGAGAGCCTTGGTGGCGAAGAGGGCGCGAGCCTGTGGGCTGAAGGTGTCGGGCATGGTTCTCCAGTCGAGTGTGTCGCGAGGACGAGTAGTTTCAGAGTAATGAACGTCGGAGCGCACGTACGCGGGGGCGGCAAGCTGGTTCCCTCCCTCGAAGCCGGCGTGGAGATCGGTGCCACGTCGGTGCAGGTCTTCGTCCAGAGCCCGCGCGCGTGGAAGCCCACCCAGTACGCGCCCGACGTTCTCGCCGCCTACCGCGAGGCCCAAGCGGCCCACCCGAGCATCACCCACACGTTCTGTCACGCCACGTACCTGATCAACCTGGCCTCGGCCGATCCCGAGCTCTACCAGCGCTCGGTGGACTGCCTGATCAACAACGTCTCGGTCTCGCGCGGCATGGGCGCCGCCGGGGTCGTCCTGCACGTCGGGAGCCACAAGGGGGCCGGATTCGACGAGGTCGTCGGCCAGATCGCCGCGGCCCTCACGCGCGCCCTCGACGAGGCCGACGAGGGTCCCGACGGCGTGGACTGTCCGATCCTGATCGAGAACGCCGCCGGGACCGGCGGCACCGTGGGTCGCGACTTCGCCGAGATCGAGGCGCTGATCGACGCGTGCGGGGGCGACGAGCGCCTGGGTCTGTGCGTGGACACCCAGCACCTGTGGGCCAGCGGCGTCGACTACTCCAGCGTCGCCGGCGCGAAGAAGGCGCTGGGCGAGATCGACCGGCGGGTGGGCCTGGCGCGCCTGCGCTGCCTGCACCTCAACGACTCCAAGATCGAGCTCGGGGGCAACCGCGACCGGCACGCCAACATCGGCGACGGCACCATCGGCGCGGCGGGTCTGGCGCCGCTGGTGGGGCACCCCAAGGTCCGCGACCTGCCGTTGCTGCTCGAGGTGCCCGGTGACGGCGGCGGCCCGCGCGCCGAGGACGTCACGGCGGCCCGGGCGGTGGTGACGTCCGGCATCGCCCTCTACAAGCGCGCGCCGGCCCAGGGCTCCGCGAAGCGCGCCACCAGATAGGAGGTCCCGATGGCCAACGTCCGCGAGGAGTCCGACTCGATGGGCTCGATCGAGGTGCCGGCCGAGCACTACTGGGGCGCCCAGACCGAGCGCAGCCTGCACCACTTCGCCATCGGGCACGAGACGATGCCCCCCGCGGTCATCAGGGCCTTCGGCGTGCTCAAGCTGGCGTCGGCTCGGGTCAACCGCGACCTCGGCAAGCTCGACGACGAGCGCGCGACGCTGATCGAGCAGGCCGCCGGCGAGGTCGTCGACGGCTCGCTGGACGCGGAGTTCCCCCTGCGCATCTGGCAGACGGGCTCGGGCACCCAGACCAACATGAACGTGAACGAGGTGATCTCGAACCGGGCGATCGAGCTGGCCGGCGGCGAACGCGGTTCCAAGGACCCGGTGCACCCCAACGACCACGTCAACATGTCCCAGTCGTCCAACGACACCTTCCCCACCGCGATGCACATCGCCGCGGCGTCCGAGATCACCGGCCGGCTCATGCCCTCGGTGCGACGGCTCCGCGACGCCCTCGACGCCAAGGCGTCGGCCTTCTCCGAGATCACCAAGATCGGCCGCACGCACCTGATGGACGCCGTGCCGCTCACCTTGGGCCAGGAGTTCTCGGGCTACGTGGCCCAGCTCGACGCCGACCTCGAGCGGCTGCGACTGGTGCTGGGCGGGCTCTACGAGCTCGCCGCGGGGGGATCGGCGGTCGGCACGGGACTGAACACGCACCCGGAGTTCGCCGAGCGGGTCGCCGCGGCGATCGCGGAGCTCACCGGTGCGCCGTTCGTGACCGCTCCCAACAAGTTCGCCGCCCTCGCGGCGCACGACGCGCTGGTCTTCGCCCACGGGGCGGTGAAGACCCTGGCGACGTCGCTGATCAAGATCGCCGACGACCTGCGATGGTTGGGCTCGGGCCCGCGGGCGGGACTCGGCGAGCTGCGCCTGCCCGAGAACGAGCCCGGCAGCTCGATCATGCCGGGCAAGGTGAACCCCACGCAGTGCGAGGCGATGATCATGGTTGCGATCCAGGTCTTCGGGAATGACGCCGCGGTGGCGATGGCCGGGTCGCGGGGCAATCTGGAGCTCAACGTGTGCAAGCCGGTGATCATCCACAACGTGTGCAACTCCATCGACCTGCTCACCGACGCCTGCGACCGCTTCCGTGAGTTCTGCGTCGAGGGGATAGAGCCGGACCACGAACAGATCGCCAACCATCTGCACCGGTCCCTGATGCTGGTGACCGCGCTCACCCCGCTGATCGGCTACGACAAGTCGGCGCTGGTGGCGAAGAGGGCGCACGCCGAGGGCTCCACCCTGCGCGAGGCGGCCGTGTCGCTGGGCTTCTTGACCGCGGAGGAGTTCGATGCGGCCGTCGTGCCCGACGAGATGACCCACCCGTGACGCGTCCGGCGCTCCTCGACGCCACCGTCGTGGACTCCTGGCTGGTCGAGCACCCGCGCTGGCGCCGCGACGGCGCCCACCTGATGGCCGAGTTCTCGATGCTGGACTACCCGAGCGCGGTGCGCGTGGTCGACGCCCAGGTCGACCTGGCCGAGGCGCTGGACCATCACCCGTTGATCACGCTGGGCTACCGGCACCTGCGCCTGGAGCTGTGGACCCACGACCGCGGCGGCCTGACCCAGCTCGACCTCGACTACGCGCAGGCCTTCGACGACCTGGTGGCCGGCGAGTTCGCCAACCTGATCACCGGCTAGTCAACCGGCACGTTCCACAGCGCCATCCAGCGCGCCAGGTCCTTCTCGATCGGCAGGTCCTCGGTGAGGAACGACCTGACGCGCAACTCGAGCTCGTTGTCGCGCTGGTCCGCCCCGGTGGGCGCGAAGGGGTAGAAGGTGCCCTGCTTCAACAGGTAGACGAGGCGCACCGACCCCTCGCCGGGCGGCGTCGCCGGCACGAAGCCGAAGACGGCGCACAGCAGTCGCTCGCCCAGTCCGTGCTCGACCATGGTGGTGTTGGCCCCGTGGATGCGCGTCACCAGCCCTTCGATGTCGGTGTCGTGAATGACCAGCCACTTGAATCCCAGGTCATCGGAGGTCAGCGAGAGGTGGTCACCCGCCTCGTCGAACCCCAGCAGCTCCTTGAGGTCGGTGTCGCTCGTGAGCTCGGCCTCGCCGCTGGAGGCCTTGAAGCACAGCCCGGCCTGGCCCGACGTCACCAGATCTAGCTCGCTCTGGAGGGTCAGCGCCGCGGTGGGCAGCGCGAACAGGTTGTCGAGTTTGGGCGCGACCGGCTTGGTGCGCCCGAAGATCGCGTCGCGCAGGCCCACTAGCCGTTCATCTCTCGCTCCAGCTGGTTCAGCTGGGCGAGGCGCACCTCGAGCGACGGGTGGGTCGAGAACAGCGACGCGGCCGTCTTGCCCGCGAGCGCCGGCGCGAAGAAGAACGCGTTCATGCCCTCGGTGTGGCGCAGGTCGGTGCGCGGGATCTTGCCCATGTCGCCGGTCACGTGGACCAGGGCGCTGGCCAGGACGCTGGGCTTGCCGATGAGGATGGCGCCCGACCGGTCGGCGGCCAGCTCGCGGTAGCGCGACAGCGCCATGGTGAGCAGGTAGGCGATCACGTAGATCACGACCGACAGCAGCATCGTGGCCAACTCGAGCAGGACGATCTGCTGGCCGTTGCGGCTCCGGCCCCCGCCGTTGAGCATGGCGCCCCACATGGCCATGCGACCGATGAGTCCGGCCAGCATGCCCACGCCCGAGGCGATGGTCATGACCGCCACGTCGCGGTGGGCGACGTGGCTCAGCTCGTGGGCGAGCACGGCCTCGAGCTCCTCGTCGTTGAGCCGGTTCATGAGCCCGCGGGTCGCGCACACCACGGCGTGACTGGGGCTGCGCCCGGTCGCGAAGGCGTTGGGCATGTCCATGTCCGAGACCCCGACACGGGGCTTGGGCATGTCGGCGAGCGTGCACAGCCGATCCACGATCTGGTGGAGCCGGGGCTCCTGCTGGGGCGTCACCTCGTGGGCGCGCATGGAGAACATCGCGACCTTGTCGCTGAAGTAGTACTGGCTGAACAGGAGCCCGGCGC
>DAIOGY010000150.1:0-4038 GCA_036745005.1 Acidimicrobiales bacterium
GAGCTTCTCGCGGTCGTAGTCCGAGTCGGTGTTCTCGATCTCGGCCTTGATCTGGCTGATGCGGCCCTTGATGTCGTCCTCGGAGCCGGCGCCCTCGACGATGGTCGTCTCGTCCTTGGTCACGACGATCTTGCGGGCCGAGCCCAGCAGCTCCAGCCCGGCGTTCTCGAGCTTGAGCCCGACCTCTTCGGAGATGACGGTCGCGCCCGTGAGGATCGCGATGTCCTGGAGCATGGCCTTGCGCCGCTCGCCGAAGCCGGGCGCCTTGACGGCCACCGACTTGAAGGTGCCGCGGATCTTGTTCACCACCAGGGTCGCCAGGGCCTCGCCCTCGACGTCCTCGGCGACGACCAGCAGCGGGCGGCCCGACTGCATGACCTTCTCCAGCACCGGGAGCAGGTCGCGCACCGCGGCCACCTTGGACGAGACGAGCAGCACGTAGGCGTTCTCAAGGACCGCCTCCATCCGCTCGGTGTCGGTAGCGAAGTACGGGGCGATGAAGCCCTTGTCGAAGCGCATGCCCTCCACGAGGTCCATGTCCATGCCGAAGCTCTGGCTCTCCTCGACGGTGATGACGCCGTCCTTGCCGACCTTGTCGATGGCGTCGGCGATCAGCGCGCCGATCTCGTTATCGGCGGCGGAGATGGACGCCACCTGGGCGATCTGCTCCTTAGTGTCGGCGGGGATCGAGAGCTCCTGGAGCGAGGCGACGGCCGTCTCGACGGCGGCCTCGATGCCCTTCTTGAGCGACATCGGGTTGGCCCCGGCGGCGACGTTCTTCAGGCCCTCGCGGACCATGGCCCAGGCCAGGACCGTCGCGGTCGTGGTGCCGTCGCCGGCCACGTCGTCGGTCTTCTTGGCGACCTCCTTGACCAGCTCGGCGCCGATGCGCTCGTACGGGTCCTCGAGGTCGATGTCCTTGGCGATCGAGACGCCGTCGTTGGTGATCGTGGGGGCGCCCCACTTCTTGTCCAGCACGACGTTGCGGCCCTTGGGGCCGAGGGTGACGCGCACGGCGTCCGCCAGCTTGTTCATCCCGCGCTCGAGCGCGCGACGGGCCTCTTCATCGAAAGCGATCAACTTCGCCACGTGTCCTCCTAGGGGGTAGGTACCTTGTTGGTGCGTAGCAATGTTAGCAGTCTCGGGTGTCGAGTGCTAACGGCGGGGTCAGCCCCCGGCCACCGCCGGCACCAGCGACACGGTCTGCCCCGAGGCGAGGACCGTGTCCAGACCCTCCAGGAACCGGATGTCCTCGTCCGCCACGAAGACGTTCACGAAGCGCCGCAGCGAGCCGCGGTCGTCCAGCACGCGCCCGGCCACGCCGGGGTAGGCGGCGTCGAGCGCAACGATCGCCTCGCGCACCGTCGCGGCCTCGACCGGCACTTCCCCGGCGCCCCCCACGAGAGCCCGCAGCTGGCTGGGCAGTCGCACGACGACGCTCACGACGCGCCCACCAGCTGGGTGAAGCGCAGGGCCTCCTCGGCCGCCTCCAACGAGGGCGCGATCGTCGCCGACACGTGCGCGATGTCGGCGATCGCGTCCAGGGTCTTGAGGCCGTGGCCCGAGATGATGGCCACGATGGAGCGCTCCGAGTCGATGGTGCCGCGCCCGAGCAGCTGGCGCAGCGAGGCGATGGTCACGCCACCCGCGGTCTCGGCGAAGATCCCCTCGGTCTCGGCCAACAGCGCGATGCACTCGAGGATCTCGTCGTCGCCGACCGCGCCGCAGTCCCCGCCGCCGCGGCGCAGCTCGTCGAGCACGTACGGGCCGTCGGCCGGGTTGCCGATCGCCAGCGAGCGCGCGATGGTGTGCGGGCGCTGGGGGGTGACGACGTCGGCCCCCGCGGCGAAGGCCGTGGCGATCGGCGAGCAGCCCTGGGCCTGCGCGCCGAAGAGCACGGGCAGCTCGCCCTCGACCAGGTCGAGCGCGACGAGCTGGCGGAACCCCTTGGCGATCTTCGTGAACTGGCTGCCCGACGCCAACGGCACGACGACCTGATCGGGCAGGCGCCACCCGAGCTGCTCGGCCACCTCGAAGGCCAGGGTCTTGGAGCCCTCGGCGTAGTAGGGACGGACGTTCACGTTGGCGAAGGCCCAGTCGGGGTGCTCGGCCACCAGCTCCACGCAGAGCCGGTTCACGTCGTCGTAGTTGCCCTCGACGCCGAGCACGGTGCCGCCGAAGATCGCGGTCATCGCGATCTTGGACCGCTCCAGGTCCGACGGGATGATGGTCACGCTCTTCCAGCCGATCGCCGCGGCGTGGGCCGCCACCGAAGTGGCCAGGTTGCCGGTCGACGCGCAGGCGGCGGTCGTGAAGCCGAGGCGCCGGGCGCTAGAGAGAGCCACCGAGACGACCCGGTCCTTGAACGACCCGGTGGGGTTGCGCGTGTCGTCCTTCAGCCACAGCTCGCGCACGCCGAGCACCTCGGCGAGTCGGGTCGCGCGCCGCAGCGGCGTCCAGCCCACGCCCAGGTCGATCGGCTCGTCGCCCGGATCGGGCAGCAGCGCGCCGTAGCGCCAGATGGAGGCCGGTCCGGCGGCGATCGAGGCGTGGGTCACCTGGCCGCGGGCCGCGGCGAGGTCGTAGTCGACCTCGAGCGGGCCGAAGCAGAAGTCGCACGCGTAGCGCGCCTCGGAGGGGTAGGTGGTGCCGCATTCCCGGCAGATGAGACCAGTGGCGAAGCTCATGGTGTCCTTTTCATCGATCGGGCTTTGGCACCTGGTGTGACGGGGATCCCCGTTTACTCACACTGGTTGTCGCGACTTCGCAGGGCCCGTCCCTCTGTCGCTCTTGATGACCCCCCCATTCTGGTCGTCGCGCGCGCCCACTGTCAAGTGCGGGCGCGCGGCGTCGACCCGTAGCCTCGACCGGGTGACGATGATCGCCCCATGGACCCTCGGCCGCGCCGACGTCGACCTCGCCGAGGTCATCGCACGTAAGGCGGCGAGCTCGGTCGCGGTGGTCATCCCCGCCCAGAACGAGGCGGACACCGTGGGCGCGGTGCTCGACGCGGCGCGCCACCACGAGGGCCTGGTCGACGAGCTGGTCGTGGTCGACGATCACTCCCACGACGACACCGCGGTCGTGGCCGGACGCCACGGCGCGCGCGTCGTGGCCCTCGCCGCGCCGACGGGCAAGGGCGCCGCGCTGGCCGCGGGCGTCGCCGCGACCCGCAGCGACCTGGTGGTCTTCCTCGACGCCGACGTCACCAGCGACTCGAGTGACTACGTCGCGCGCCTGATTGGCCCGCTCCTGGCCGAGCCGCGCATCCAGCTCGTGAAGGGCTACTACGTGCGGCCCCTGCACGACATGCCCGTGGGGGGCGGTCGGGTGAACGACCTCGCCGCGCGGCCCATCCTGTCGCTGCTCTTCCCGGGCCTCGGAGAGATCCGCCAGCCGCTCGCCGGCGAGACGGCGCTGCGCCGCAGCGCCCTCGCGTCGATCGACCTCGAGCCCGCCTACGGCGTGGAGATCGCGCTGCTCATCGACACGGCCCGGCGATTCGGCACGGCCAGCCTCGCCCAGGTCGACCTCGGGATCCGCCGGCACCGCAATCGCCCGCTGGACGAGCTGCGCCCGATGGCCGGCGACGTTCTGCGTGCCGCCCTAGCTCGCTACGGCGTCGAAGCGCCGACGCCGGGCTGATCAGCCCCGAATCGCCAGGTCCGGTCCGAGGATGACGACGACGTCGTCGATGTTCGCGCCGGCCACGGGGTTGAGCCCGTTGAGCGCCTGGATCGCGTGGACCGAGAGGTGCAGCGATGTGGCGATCTCGTGCGCGGCCCACAGGTATCCCGGGTTGAAGTAGATCGCCGACTTCGAGACGTGGTTGCGGGCGTTGGCCGGCGCCAGGGTGTCCCACCCGAGCGTCGAGAGCTGCTGGGTGAACGTGCGGGCCAGGTTGGGCGTGTTGGTGCCGTTGGCGACCTGGACGCGCACGCGCGACTTCGCGGGGTGGTGCACGGGACCGTGGTGGGCGGTCGTCGTCGTCACGAGCGTCGTCGTCACCGACGGCGACGAGACCGGGTTCGTGCGCAG
>DAIOGY010000151.1:0-4029 GCA_036745005.1 Acidimicrobiales bacterium
GGCTTCGGACTCTCCGACAAGCCGGTCGAGGTCGGCGCCTACAACCTGCTGCACCTGGCGGGCGACGTCGTCGCGGTGCTCGACGACGCGGGGGTCGAGCGCGCTCACGTCGTGGGCCACGACTGGGGGGCGGCGCTCTCCTGGGCGTTGGCGGCGTTCCTGCCCGACCGGGTCGACCACCTCGTCGTGCTCTCGGTGGGCCACCCCACGACCTTCCGCGGTGAGGGGTTCGAACAGCTTGAGAAGTCCTGGTACATGCTCTTGTTCCAGTTCCCGGGGATCGCCGAGCAGTGGCTGTCGGACGACGACTGGCGCAACTTCCGCCGGTGGTCACGCCACCCCGAGGCCGACGCCGCCATCGCGGCGCTGATCGCGAACGAGTCACTCACCCCGGCGCTCAACTACTACCGGGCCAACCTGGCGCCCGAGTCCTACGTCGCCGCGCGCATCGACTTCCCGCCCGTGGCGGCGCCCACTATGGGCGTGTGGAGCTCGGGCGACATCGCGCTCACCGAGGGCCAGATGACCCGGTCGGCGTCGCAGGTCGCCGGGCCGTGGCGCTACCAGCGCCTGGAGGGACCAGGACACTGGATGCAGCTCGAGGCGCCCGGCGCCGTCAACGAGCTGTTGCTCGACTTCCTGCCGCGCTGAACGGCCCCGCCCCGGCGCGACGCCGCTGCTAGCCTCCTGGCGCAAGACGGGGGGTCGGATGGCGCGAGCGATCGTAATCGGGGCGGGTCCCGCCGGACTGACGACCGCGATGCTCCTCGCGGGTGCGGGACTGGACGTCGTCGTTCTCGACCGCGACGACCCGGCGCCCGCGGAGGCGTCGGCGGCCTGGGACAGCTGGGAGCGGCGCAGCGTCGCCCAGTTCCACCAGGTGCACGTGCTGCAACCCGGCGGCCGGGCCCTGCTCGAGGCGCGCCTGCCCGGGGTGCTCGACCAGATGGTCGCGGCCGGCGTACCCCGGCTCAACCTCGCGGAGCTGCGCGCGCGACACCTCGACCTGGCGGGCGACGCGGACCTGTCACCCTTCGACACGCGCACCACGTGCCGGCGCCCGGTGTTGGAGTTCGGCTTCACCAGCGCCGCGCGCTCGACGCCCGGCGTCGAGATCCGCAACAACACCGCGGTGACCGAGCTGGTCACCGGCGCCGAGGCGATTCCCGGCGTGCCCCACGTCGTAGGCGTGCGCACCGAGTCCGGCGAGGTCGTCACCGGCGACGTGGTCGTCGACGCCGCCGGGCGTCGCACGCCGGTGCCCGGACTGATCGAGGCCGCGGGTGGGGCCCGACCAGAGGAGCACTCGGTCGACCTGGGCTTCTCCTACAACAGCCGCTACTACCGCGGCGACGCCCTGCCCGAGTACCTCGAGGACGTTCTCAGCGCCATCGGGTCGATCTCGATCCTCACCCTGCCCGGTGACGACGGCTACTGGAGCGTGACGCTCTACCACTCCTCCAAGGACAAGGACATGCGCCGGGTCCGCGACCCCGCGGTCTTCGACCGGGTGCTGCGCTCGCTGCCGCGCCACGCCCACTGGGCCGACGGCACCGCGATGAGCGACGTGATCACGATGGTGAGCACGGCCAACGCCACGCGCGAGTTCGTCGTCGACGGCCGGCCCTGCGTCACCGGCCTGGTGCCCGTGGGCGACGCCTGGGGATTCACGAACCCGTCGATCGGCCGCGGCGTCAGCCTGGGCGTCATGCACGCCGTGGCGTTCGCCGACGCGGCGGTCGCGGTCGTGGACCAGCCCGTCGAGCTCTCCCGGCGCTGGGACGAGGTGACCCGGGCCGTCGCGGCACCGTGGCACGCCTCGACGGTCGCCTTCGACGCGGTGCGCGGACCCGAGGTCGAGGCCCTGCGCCAGGGCCTCGCCGACCCGCTCGACGCCAATGATCCGTCGGTCGCGATGCCCCGAGCGTTCAACTCCGCGCTCCACTACGACCGCCAGGTCTTCGCCTGGGGTCAGGAGATCGGCGGATGCCTGGCGCTGCCCGAGGAGATCTTCTCGCGTCCCGGGGCCTTCGAGCGCGTCATCGACGTCGCATTGGCTCACCCGCCCTACGAAGCGCCGGGGCCTAGTCGCGCGGAACTCGAGGCCCTGCTCGTCGGCTGACGAGAGCGCGACGAGCGCGTATCGCCGACGATGTCAATGTCCGGACGGCGCGCCGTCACTGTGGTGGGCGAGGGGGGACTTGAACCCCCACGTCCTTTCGGACACAGGCACCTGAAGCCTGCGCGTCTGCCAATTTCGCCACTCGCCCCGGGCCACGGAACTTTAGTCCAATTCAGGATGGTGCCGATCGGGCGCCAATAAATGTCGGAACGGCCCAGTACCATTGTGAATGCCATGGCCCTCAAACGAGTTGAGAACCGTCTCGAGCGGCTCTTCGAGCGTAGTTTTTCGCGTCCCTTCAAGAACGCGCTCCAGCCGGTGGAGATCGGCGCGCGGATCATCCGCGAGATCGACCTGACGCGGCGGCTCACGAATCAGGGCGCGATCAGCGCCAACTCGGTGCTGGTGTGGCTCGGACCCGACGACGCTGACCGCTTCGAGGGATTCCAGAAGGCCCTGGTCAGTGAGCTCGAAGAGACCGTTCGCCAGCACGCCCTCGCCGAGGGATACAACTTCGTAGGCCCGGTCAAGGTCGAGGTCTTCATCGACGACGACCTGAAGATGGGCGACCTCGCGGTCAAGACGGACTTCGTCGGCGGCGAGAGCCGGCCGCGGGTCATCTCGGGCGACGGCCGGTCGTTCAACATCGGTGACCGGCCCCTGGTCGTGGGCCGCAGCCCCGACGTCGACGTCGTGATCAATGACGCCAACGTGTCGCGGCGCCACGCCGAGTTCTGGCGCACCGCCGACGGGGTCGCGATCCGCGACCTCCAGTCGACCAACGGAACGTACGTCAACGGGCATCGCGTGACCGCGGTCTCGCTCTCGCCGCGTGACGACGTCACGATCGGCACGCTGCACCTGAGGATCGAGCTCGCTTGACGCTGGCCGCGTCGACCAATTACGCCGCCCTCGTCCGGCCGCTGCAGGTGCTCGTCATGGTGGTGGCGGGACTCTTCTTCTTGCGCGTGCTGCGCGTCGCGTCGCTCCAGGCTCGTCCGGCCGACGCGGGAACGGGCGACTCGCACCGGCGCCGCGGCGGGCCGTTGGCGCTCGAGTTCATCGAGCCGCTCGACCACGCCGGCGAGCGCGTCGACGTCGACGTCGCGGTGACGATCGGCCGCAGCGCCGACTGCGATCTTCAGATCCCCGACACCTACCTCTCGTCGCGTCACGCGCGACTGGCCAACGACGGAGGCGACCTCACCATCGAGGACCTCGGATCGACCAACGGCACGTACGTGAATCAGGAACTGATCCGCGGACGGCTGCTGCTGGAGAAGGGCGACATCGTGCAGGTGGGCGGTGTGCTCTTCGAGGTGGTTCGTTGACGAGATGGCACTACGCCGCGGCCACCGACACCGGCCAGGTGCGTGACCTCAACGAAGACATCGTCTTCGTTGACTCCTCCCTCGCCCTGGTGGCCGACGGCATGGGGGGAGCGGCCGCGGGCGAGGTCGCGGCCACCTTGGCCATCGAGACGGTCCGCAGCGGGTTCGCGGCTGATTCGACGGTCGCGGGGCTCAATCGGGCCATCGAAGAGGCGAATCGCATCGTCCTCGACGACGCGCGCGCCAATCCGGACCATCTCGGCATGGGCACCACGATCATCGCCGTGGGCCTCACGCACGACGACTCGGGCGCCGTCTTTCCCACGCTGTTCAACGTCGGCGACTCGCGCGCGTACCAGTTGCGCGACGGCGCGCTGCGCCAGCTCAGCGAGGACCACAGCGTCGCCGAGGAGTGGGTGCGCATGGGCCGGCTCACGCCCGAAGAGGCGCTCACCCACCCGCGCCGTCACCAGCTGACGCGCGCGATCGGCATCGAAGGCGAGCTGGACATCGACGTGATGACGATCGCCGCGCAGCCCGGCGACCGGATCCTCCTGTGCAGTGACGGGCTCTCCA
>DAIOGY010000152.1:0-3993 GCA_036745005.1 Acidimicrobiales bacterium
GGCTCGCAGCTTCGCGCGGCTCTCCTCGGCGCCCTCGACCTCGTTGATGCCCGCACGCATGCGCACCATCTCGCCCAGGGCGCCGAAGGTGACGCCCTCGCCGTAGGAGGCGGAGCGGCCCTGGTGCCAGAACACGTCCTCGGCCAGGCCGTCGACGTACTTGAGGAACTCCCACGCCAGGCGGCTCTTGCCGATACCCGGCACTCCCGTGACCGACACCAACCGGGCCCGCTGCTCGCGCGTCGTCGCGTGCAGGAGCTCCTTGACCAGGCGCAGCTCCTCGTCGCGTCCCACGAAGGGCGGTTCGAGCCGCTCGGCCCGCCCGAGGCCCTTGCGCTTTCCCACGACCCTCAGCGCCCGCCACGCGGTGACGGCCTCGGAACGACCCTTCACCGTGAGCTCGCCCACCTCTTCGAAGGCGATCGCGTCCGAGGACGCGCGCCAGGTGGCCTCGTCGACCAGCACGGTGCCCGGATCCGCGGCGCTCTGGACCCGCGACGCGGAGTTCACGGTGTCGCCCAGCACCATGCCTTCGGAGACCTTGCCCACCGTGATCGCCACCTCGCCGGTGACGATGCCGCCGCGCGCGCGCAGATCCGGGTGACCGGCGTCGCGACCCAGGTCGCCGACCGAGGCCACCACGTCCAGGCCGGCGCGAACGGCGCGCTCGGCGTCGTCCTCGTTGGCGGTGGGAGCACCCCACACCGCCATCACGGCGTCCCCGATGAACTTCTCGAGGGTCCCGCCGTAGTTCTCGATGATCGCGCGCGCCCGGTCGAAGTACGTGCTCAGCAGCTCGCGGACCTCCTCGGGGTCGCGCTTCTCGGCGAACGGGGTGAAGCCCACGAGGTCGACGAAGAGCACCGAGCACAGGCGCCGCTCGGCGACCGACGAGTCGAGCGCGCGCGCCGGCGCCGCGGCGGCGGCCGGTGAGGCCGGCGTCCCGCAGTCGGCGCAGAATCGCTGACCCGCGGACATCTCCGCCCCGCAGTTCGCGCACGCCGCAGCGAGTGACGCACCGCAGTTCGCGCAGAACCGCTTGCCGTCAGGCGCCTCTTCCCTACAGGACGGACACTGCACGGGTCACCCCCCAGTTAGCGAGATGATACGCGGCGTGCGGACGCGACGGCTCGTCTACGCGTCGGCGGCGTGGTCGCCGGCCCGCATGACCGTGACCATGGTGTTCATAACCGGATCGGCCACGACGGTAATGGCGCTGCCGGGCACGGGCATCTCTTCGAGCACCACCGTGCCGCCCTGGGCGCGCGCGGTCGCACGCACGCGCTCGAGGGAGTCCGTCACGTAGATCGCGTTCCACTGCGCCGCGCGCCCGGCCATCTCGTTGGCGCTGACGCTCGCGAACCACTGCTCGCCGTTGGCGAGGACCTTCATGCCCGGCTCCGGTTCGCTCAGGCTCATGCCGGTCAGCTCGCGGTAGAAGTTCCCGGCCGCCTCAGGGTCGCTCGAGGTGTGGTCGAACCAACCCGGGGCGCCGGGCTCGTAGACGAGGCCGAACCCGGCGAACGTGCCGGGCTGCCACAGTCCGAAGCGCGCGCCGGTGACGTCGACGACGATGGCCATCGTGCCCACGTCGGCCACGTCCATCGGACCCATGCCGACCTGGCCACCGAGCTCGACGGCTCGCCGCGCCGCCGACGCGATGTCCGCCGTGGCGAAGTAGGTGATCGCCTCGCCCGCTCCTCCGGGACCCTGCCCGAAGCCCATCACCGCCTGGGCGTCGCGGCTGGCGATGGTGTAGTGGCCCATCTCCTCGCCGCCCACGTCGTAGGTCCAGCCAAAGAGCGCGCCGTAGAAGGCCATGAGCGCCTCGCGCTGTTCGCTGGTCTCGACGGTGACGTCGACCCAACAGGGCATTCCGGATTCATGGGATTGGATGCGCGGCATCCCGCGAGTCTGGCACCACCGTCGCTCGCGCGCCACCGGCGCTCGGCCACCGCCAGAGCCCCGGTGCGTCGCACCGGGGCTCTGGTCGACAGCGAGTGCGTCAGGCTACTTCAGCCAGGAGGGAATCCCCGAGCTGAGCTTCGTGGCGTTGCGAACCGGCCCGTTGGGCGTGGAGTCCGTCACGTAGATCTTGCCGTCCACCGCCGTGGTCGACGTTGCGCTGTTCACCTGGATCAGGTAGCCACCGTTGAGGCCCTGGTGGTCGTTCGACGTGTAGCGCAGCGGCGTCAGCGACGGCGTCTGACTGAACGTCGTGCTCGTCAAGGTCTTGAGGAAGCTCGCCCGAGTGAAATTCTTTCCGGCGGCCTTCAATGCCTCGACGAAGGCGACGCCCCACCCGACTCCGTACACCATGTTGCCGTCAAGAGGAGTCGCGCCCGTGAACGACGGGAAGTCCGTCCGGTCCTTCAACAGGACCTTGGTGATCCACGCGTGCCACGGGGTAGCCGCGGCCGACGCGGGCAGGTAGCTGAACGAGATGGCGCCGATCTCCGGGTCGGCGGGCACCTTGCCCGCCAGCGGTGCGAAGACCGTCACCGGGTCCGACCCGACGCTCGAGATCACCCAGTGCGGTGCGTATCCCAGCTGCAAGGCCGCGCCCAGAACAGCGTCGGTCGCCCCGGGAATCGTGTCAAGCACGACCACGGTGCACTTGTCGGTCTGGAACTTGGCGACGTAGGGACCCATGACCGCGCCCTGGGTGCTCACGAGTGCCGCCACGGAGTAGAACTGCGTATCGGTCAGGGTGAGGCTTCCCTGGCCGACCAGGCCGGCCAGACCGTCGGAACCGAAGTCATCGCCCTGGCCCAGGAAGCAGACGCTGGCCCCGGGGTAGGTGGCGTTGATGTACTTGGCGAAGATCTTGCCCTCTTCGTTGTAGCTGGTCTGCCAGCCGAACAGCCCGGGATACGTCGACGGGTTGTTCCAGTCGCGCGAGCCCGAGTTCACGAAGAGCTGAGGTACGCCGTTGGCCTTGAGCAGCGAGCGCACGGAGTCCTGAGTCGGCGTGCCCAGCGAGCCAACGGTCGCGAACACCGGCACCGAGAGCAACGAGTGAGTCTGGGCCACGGTGCTGGGGTTCGAGCTCGTGCAGCCGAATCCCGGCGTGCCGTAGCAGTCGTCCTTCAAGATGTACCTGATCTTGCGGCCGTTGACGCCACCCTTGGAGTTGACGTACTTGAAGACGGCGTTCGCCGCCTTGGCGACCTCGTTGTAGCCCTGGGAGGCGATGCCGGTCAGCGGAACCGTCGCCCCGATCGTGATCTGGTGCGCGGTGACGCCCGGCACCTTCGTGGCTGCGCCAGACGTAGCGATCGATCCCCCGGCGATCACCATCGTGGTGCACAACGCCAGCGCCACTCCCGCGGTCGTCAGACGTCGTGCGAATCGTGTCTCTATCACTTAAATCCCCCTGTCGGAATCACTTAACTGCCTGGCGCGAGCGTAGGTCCAGTTGAGGGGCTATTCAAGTCAGGCGCCGGACGCCGCTGGCGTTGATGCCAGAAGTGACGGATCGAACCGGCCAACCCCAAGGGCGCGAAGATCATCGTCACGATGAGCAGGCCGCCAAAGATGATGCCGTTGAGCTGACTCGCCAGGTTCCCCTGAGCGTTGAGCCCCGTCTGGGTCACGATCCACGAGATGACGCTGGCGGAGTACGCGTAGATCAGCCCGCCGATGAGCGCCCCGGGAATCGTGCCGATCCCGCCGATGACGACAACCGAGAGAATGGTGACCGACAGGGCGAACGAGTAGGTCGACGGAGAGACCGAGTTGTTGATGAGGGTCCACAGGGCGCCGCCCAGTGCCGCATACGCCGAGGAGACCACAAAGGCCGTCACGCGCGCGCGCGGCAGCGAGATGCCCACCAGCTCGGCGGCGACGTCGTTGTCGCGGATGAGGCGCATGGCGCGCCCGGTCCGGCTGGCGAACAGGTTCGCCATGAAGAAGAACGCCACGCCGGTGACCACCAGGGTGATGTCGGTCAGCCACGCCGTGTTGGTCGTCAGCAACGGGGCCGATCTGCCG
>DAIOGY010000153.1:0-3984 GCA_036745005.1 Acidimicrobiales bacterium
GGCTGCCGTCGACGTCGGCGTCGGCGAGCAGAATGATCTTGTCGTAGCGGATCTTGGACGCGTCGAACTCGTCCTCGACGCCGGCGCCGATCGCCGCCACCAGCGCCTGGATCTCGGTGTTCTTCAAGATCTTGTCGGTGCGGGCCTTCTCGACGTTGAGGATCTTGCCGCGGATGGGCAGGATGGCCTGGGTGCGCGGGTCGCGCGCGTCCTTGGCCGAGCCGCCGGCCGAGTTGCCCTCGACGATGAAGAGCTCGCACTCGCGCGGGTCGCGCGAGGAGCAGTCCACCAGCTTGCCCGGCAGCCCCGCGCCGTCCAGCGCGTTCTTGCGGCGCGTCAGGTCGCGCGCGTGGGTGGCCGCGACGCGGGCCCGCGACGCCTGGACCGCTTTGTTGACGATCTGTCCGCCCTCGCGGGGGTTCTCCTCGAGCCAGTCGGCCAGCTTCTCATTGGTCGCGCGCTCGACCAGCGAGCGGATCGAGACGTTGCCGAGCTTGGACTTGGTCTGGCCCTCGAACTGGGGCTCGGTCAGGCGCACCGAGATGATGGCGGTCAGGCCCTCGCGGATGTCCTCGCCGCGCAGGTTCTCGTCCTTCTCCTTCAGGAGGTTCCGCTTGCGCGCGTAGCGGTTCACGACGTTGGTGAGGGCCTTGCGGAAGCCCTCTTCGTGCATGCCGCCCTCGATCGTCGAGATGCCGTTGGCGAAGGAGAAGATCGACTCGTAGTAGCCGGTGTTCCACTGGAAGGCGACCTCGACCTCCTGACCGGGCTCGGCGGTGTCGTAGGAGCCGACCTTGCGGAAGAGCGACTCCTTGGCGTTGTTGAGGTGGCGCACGTAGTCCACGATGCCCCCGGAGTACTTGAAGGTTTCCTTGGCGTCGCGACCGGGCCGCTGGTCCACGAAGCGGATCTCGAGGCCCCGGTTGAGGAAGGCCATGATCTGGAGTCGCTCGACGACGGTCTGGGCGCGAAAGTCGATCTCGTCGAAGATCTTCGGGTCGGGGTGGAAGGTGACGGTCGTGCCGGTGCGCCCGCGCGGCGCCTCGCCGGTGACCTTCATCTTTCCTTGAGGCTTGCCGCCGTCCTTGAAGGTCAGCTGGTGGTGCTTGCCGCTGCGGTCGACCTCCAGGACCAGCTTGGTCGAGAGCGCGTTGACGATCGAGGCGCCCACCCCGTGCAGGCCGCCCGACACCTTGTAGCCGTTGCCGCCGAACTTGCCCCCGGCGTGCAGCGTCGTGTAGACGATCTCGGCGGCCGAGCGCCCCGGGTACTGGGGGTGGTCCTCGACGGGGATCCCCCGACCGTCGTCGCTGACCCGGCAGCTGCCGTCGGCCAGCAGGGTCACGTCGATGCGCGTCGCGTACCCGGCCATCGCCTCGTCGACGGCGTTGTCGACGAGCTCGCGGATCAGGTGGTGCAGGCCCGACGGCCCGGTCGAGCCGATGTACATCCCGGGCCGGACGCGCACCGGATCGAGACCCTCCAGAACGGTGATGTCCTTCGCGTCGTAACTGGGGGATTCCTTGGTCTTGGCGGCCACGAAGCTGTCCTTTCAGTCACCGGATTGGAGCGCGAGAGCGCAGCCGAAGACAGGGTTTTTGTACCTTGCCATCCTACCAATTTCGGTGTCACGTTCGAACCACGGCGCGCCGTGCGCGAGGGCTCGGCGACGCCCTAGGAGGGGTCGCGAAGGACGGTGCGCAACGCGCGTGGCGCGGCGTCGCCCAACGTCGCGAGGCCGGCCAGGATCGACGCTCGCTCGCGCGTCAGACGCTCGGCGAAGGCCCCCGACGGCACGCTGACCACGAGCACCCCGGACTTGATGAACTCGGGTCGGCAGTGCTCGGCGAGCACCGGATCGACGACGCCCGGCCACAGGCGGCGCACCTCGTCGACCACGCGAAGGTCGACCTTCTTCAGCCGGCGCGCGACCGTGTTGAGCACGTCGCCCAGGCGAGCCGGCTCCTCGTCGCGGCGTCTCACGCGCGCACCGCCGTCAGGTCCACGACCGCCGCCGGAGTCATCGCCGACGGGAGCGGCGACGCGGTCGTGACCAGGGTCTGGCCGGCCGGCAGCAGGTGCAGCAGGCGTTCGGCCCGTGCCGGGTCGAGCTCACTAAAAACGTCGTCGAGCAGGAGTAATGGGTCCACGCCCCGGCGCGAATGGACGAGGTGGTGACCGGCCAGGCGCAGGGCCAACGCGAGGGATCGCTGCTCGCCCTGGGACGCCTGGCGCCGCGCGTCGCGCCCGTCCAGGGTGACCGCCAGATCGTCGCGCTGGGGGCCGATGGTCGTGTGGCCGCGCACACGCTCCTCGTCGCGGCAACGCTCGAGCGCCGCGACCAGCGGACCGTCCCACGAGCGCTCGTAGGCCAGTTCGACCTCCTGAACAGTCTCGGCGAGCGACCGGTAGGCGCCCGCGACCAGTGGTGCCAGCGCCGCCACCAACGCGACGCGCGCATCGACCAGCTGCTCGGCGACCTGCGCGAAGTCGAGCGACCACACCGCGAGCTCGTCACGCTGCGCGGCGTCGGGCCAGTGGCCCTCGAGCGCGCGCAGCAGCGCGTTTCGCTGACTCAGCACGCGATGGAAGCGCTCGATGATCTCGCCGGTCGGCGGGTCGACGTCGGTCAGGAGATTGGTGAGGAAGACGCGCCGATGCTCGGGCCCCTGCCGGATGACGTCGACGCCCTCGGGCGTGAACACCGTCAGGGGCAGCACCTCGGCGACGTCCGCGCGCGAGCGCGGCCGCTGGCCGTTGACCAGCATGCGCTTGGTCGTGTGGTGCGAGCCGCGCATCAGCGTGAGGTCGACCTGGACGCGACGCTCGCGCTGGAAGAGGACGCCGTGCACCTCGGCGAGGTCGGTGCCCGCGCGGATCATGTCGCTGGCCGCCGCGCTGCGAAACGAGCTCGCCGTGGCCAGCGCGTAGACGGCCTCGAGCACGGAGGTCTTGCCGGTGCCGTTGGCCGACAACAGCACCGTGACCGCGTCGGGGTCCGGGGTGAAGGCGAGCTCGCGGAAGAGTCGAAAGTCTCGGAGCGTGAGTTCGTGGAGTCCCACGCCGCGCCGACTACTGCACGCGCACCGGCATGAGCAGGTACCGGAACCGCACGTCCTCCACGCCGTGGACCATCGCCGGGCGCACGGCGTCGCTCATCTCGAGAATGATCTCGTCGCCGGGCACCGCCTCGACCCCGTCGATCAGGAAATTCGGGTTGAAGGCGATGGTCATCTCCTCCCCGGCGTAGTCGGCGTCAACGTTGTCCTCCACGTCGCCGGCGTCGTGGCTCTGGGTGCGGATCTCGACGGTCTTGCCCGACACGGTGAGGCGCACCGAGGACGTCGAGTCCTTGGCGAGGAGCTTCGCGCGCCGCAGGGACGTGAGCAGGGTGTCCTTGGCTACGCGCAACTGGTTGGGGTAGCTCGCGGGGATCAATTGAAGGACCGACGGGTAGTTGCCCTCGATCAGGCGTGAGGCGATGCTGGTGGCTCCGACCGTGAAGCAGATCTCCGCGTCGGTGAGCGTCACCCCGATCTCCGCGTCGCTGGCCAGCGACGCCGCCGCGCGCTGGAGCTCGACGAGCGCCCGGGCGGGCACGAGGAGGTCCTGGCTCGCGCCTAGGCCCGTCACTCCCGGCACGTCGCGCACGGCCAGTCGGTACGAGTCGGTCGCGATGAGGCGCAGCGTGTCGTTGTCGGTCGTGAATAGGACGCCGGTCAGCAGTGGCCGCGCGTCGTCGCTGGCCGCCGCGCGCACCACCTGGGTGATCCCCTGGATGAGGTCGAGCGCCGGCACACTGGTGACGGGACCCGCCACCGGGGGCAGCTTCGGAAAGTCCATGACCGCGAACGTGCGCAATGAGAACTTCGCGCGTCCGAGGGACACCTCGACGTTCTCGTCGCCGGCTTGAACCGTGACACCGCCGACCTCGAGCGAGCGCACCGCGTCGACGATGAGTCGCGCCGGCACGACGGTGGCACC
>DAIOGY010000154.1:0-3945 GCA_036745005.1 Acidimicrobiales bacterium
TGAGGGGCCCGTTCTCCCGAGGGGGCCGCGCGGGTCGCCTAGAATCGATAGACCCCAATCGCAGGTTTGTCAGAGAGGTCGACGTGGCGCACGAGCGTGAGATTGCCGAGGAGCAGACGTTCCTCGACGTCGCCCTCATCGCACTCGACCACATGCGCGACGAGGCCCGCTCCATGCGCGACGGCGCCGCCGTCGCCACCATGCGCGGCGCCGGGGACCTCGTGGAACGCGACGTGGTGATGGGCACCGCCCTGCACCGCCTCGATCAGCTGGCCATCGGCGACCAGCCGCTCTTCTTCGGCCGCCTCGACTACGCGGCCGACGAACGCGGTCGCGCCGACCGTTTCCGCGTCGGGCGCCTCGCGGTGACCGATGAGCACCTCAACGCCCTCGTGGTGGACTGGCGGGCCCCGGTGGCCGAGCCGTTCTATCGCGCCACCGGCGTCGAGTCGTTCGGGCTGGCCCGTCGGCGACACGTTGCCATCCGCGGACATGAGGTCGTCGGCGTCGAAGACGAGTACTTCGCCGACGCGTCCGGAGAGCTCGCGCTGCCCGAGGACGAGGTCCGTGACGCGACCCCCGAAGGGCTCATCGAGGGCGGTCTCGCACTCGGTGGTCCCGGGGCGCTGCTGGCCGCGCTGGGCCGTGCGCGCACCGGTCGGATGGGCGACATCATCGCGACGATCCAGGGCGAGCAGGACCGGATCATCCGCACGCCGCTCGCGGGGGTCCTGCTCGTCCAGGGCGGCCCCGGCACCGGCAAGACGGCGGTCGCGTTGCACCGCGCCGCCTACCTGCTCTACACGCACCGCGCGACCCTCGAGCGCCAGGGCGTGCTCGTGGTGGGGCCCAACCCGCTCTTCCTCAGCTACATCGAGAACGTGCTGCCCTCGCTAGGCGAGTCCGGCGTCACGCTGTCGACGATCTCGGGGCTCGTCACCAACATCGACGTGCGCGGCCGCGACGAGGACCACGTCGATCGCCTGAAGGGCGACCTGCGCATGGTCCAGTTCATCGCGCGCGCCCTGGCCACGCGTCAGCGACCCCTTCGCGAGGACATCGAGATCCCCGTGGGTCGCGCGATCGTGGTCCTTCGCGCGCGCGACACCAAGGAGGTGGTGGAGCGCGCGCGGCGTCGCCCCGGCAACCACAATCAGCGCCGCTCGGCCGTGGGGCGCGAGTTGGCCCAGCGCTTGGCCGTGCAGTACCGGAGCCGCTTCTCGCACTCCGACGGCGACGTCGACGAGGCGCTGAGCGAGTTGGCGGACACGATCCGGCTGACCAACGAGTTCATGGAGGCGCTCCAACGGATCTGGCCGCGACTGTCGGGTCCCGACCTGCTCCACGACCTCTACGGGGCGAAGGCGTTGATCCGCGCCGCCGGTGACGGCCTGTTGAGCGAGGAGGAGCAGGCCCTGCTCTACCGCCCGCGATCCGAGAGGGCCGAGGACGTCGGGTGGACGAAGGCGGACGCCGCGCTGATCGATGAGGCCCGCGTCCTGCTCGGGCCGCGTCGCCGGCCTCGCGCGCTCCCGCGACCGGGCGAGGCCTTGGAGGGACTCGACCTCGACGCCTACCAGGGCGACGTGCGGGCCGCGGCGCTGCGCGAGGCCAGCCGGGTGGCGCCGGTCACGCTGTACGAGTTGGACGAGGCCGAGTTCGTGACCTACGGCCACATCGTCGTCGACGAGGCCCAGGACCTCTCACCGATGGAGCTGCGAGTGCTGCGCCGACGCGACCTCAACGGCTCGATGACCGTCGTCGGCGACATGGGCCAGGCGACGACGGCCTCCTCCGCGGCGTCGTGGGACACCGTGCTCCAGGTCCTCTCGCCCCGACGCCCCCCGACGCGCGTCGACCTGACGGTCAGCTACCGCACGCCCGAAGAGGTGCTCGCCTTCGCCGCGCCGACTCTCGCCGCCGCCGCGCCGGACATGACGCCGCCGAGGCCGGTGCGCCGGGCGGGCACCGAACCCCTGGTCGAGACGGTGGATCACGAGGACCTGGTGGCCGGCCTCGTGGCCGCGGTGAACCGCGAGTGCGCGGCGGTGGCCCCGGGGCGCGTCGCGGTCATCGTCTCGGAGGCCTGCGTCGCCGAGACGGTGGCGCACCTGCGCCGCGAGGGCGTCGACGCCGTCGACCCGATGGTGCACGAGTCGCGAGGTCTCAGCGCGGACCTGGTGGTCCTGGCCGCCGAGGGCGCGAACGGCCTTGAATTCGACGCCGTCGTCGTGGTCAACCCGGCCCGCATCGCCCGTCGCGAGTCGCGCGACGGGCTCCCCACGGCGCGCGGACTGCGCACGCTCTACGTCGCGATGACCCGGCCGACACGCCGGCTGTCCATCGTGTCCTGCGAGCCCCTGCCGCCCTCGATCGCGGCCGTGACGGCCCCGCGGTAGCAGCGGGGGGGCGATGGCATCTACTAGAAATGTAGGAGTGAGTCAGGCGATTCCCCTCAATAGCCTGGCGAAGTCGGAGAAGATAGTCCACGACCGTCCGCCGATGCTGGCCATCGGCGTGATGATTTGGCTCGGCAGCGAGCTGATGTTCTTCTCGGGTCTCTTCGCCGCCCTGTTCACGATTCGCGCGCACCTGGCGTCGTGGCCGCCCAAGGGAACGCACCTTGACGTGCTCCAGGCGGGCGTCTTCACGCTGATCCTCGTCGCGTCGTCGTTCACCATGCAGTGGGCGGTGTGGCTCATCGAGCATCGCCGTCGCGCCGAGGCGCGCCGTTGGGTCTACGCCACGATCGTCCTCGGCGCCCTCTTCATCGGCAACCAGGCCTACGAATGGACCCACATCGCCACGCGGTGGTACACGAACTCGTACGGCTCGGTGTTCTTCATCACGACCGGGCTGCACGGGCTGCACGTCTTCCTCGGGCTGGTGGCCATGTCCTTCCTCCTCTTTCGCATGCGCGGCAGCGAGGGCGACCCGGGAGAGCTCTCGACGTTCCAGGGCGTGAGCTACTACTGGCACTTCGTCGACGTCGTGTGGATCGGCCTGTACTCGTCCCTGTTCCTGCTCAAGTAACGATGACCCGTCCTGTGCTTTCGCGACTCGGGGCCACGGCGTTCGTTGCGCTGCTGGGCGCCGCGCCCGTGCTGGCGCTGGCCACCAACGCTCACGCCGCGGGCAAGCCGCCGTATCAGACGACGCGCAAGAACTCCGGCACGCCCAACTCCAGCCAGGTGGTGACGAACTCCCAGGGCCAGGTGATCAGCTACGGCAACCGGGCCATCACCTACGCCAACCCGTCGCCCGCGCTGGCCCAGCTCGGCCGCGCCCTCTTCCTCGAGAACTGCGCCACCTGCCACGGCACCGAGGCCAACGGCGTCCCGGCGTCCGGCACCGCCGGCGCCTACCCGGACCTGGTGGGCCTGGGCACGGCGACCATCGACTTCTGGGTCGAGTCGGGCCGCATGCCCGCGGCCAACCCGCGCGCGGTCGAGGCCGTTCGGCGCGTGCCGCGCCTCACCCACGACCAGGCGCTGGCGATCGCCGCGTGGATCAACTCCCTGTCGCCGGCTTACCCGGCGATCCCCACGGTGCACCTCCAGGGCGCCAACGTCTCGGACGGCGCGACGCTCTTCGCGCTCAACTGCGCCGCCTGCCACACGATCGAGGGCACCGGCGACGCGCTGGCCTTCAGCACGTTCTCGCCGTCGATGCGTCACGTCCCGGCGACGCAGGTCGCCGAGGCCATCCGCACCGGGCCGGGCAACATGCCACGCTTCACCGGCAACCTGAGCGACTTCCAGGTGCGCGACATCGTCAAGTACGTGACCACCGAGATCGAGCACCCGCGCAACCCGGGCGGATTCGGGCTCGGCGGACTCGGTCCGGTGGCCGAGGGATTCGTCGGCCTCGCGCTCGGCGTGGGCCTGTTGGCCCTGGTGGGATTCTGGGTGGGGGAGCGCCAGTGAAGCCCGACGAGCAGCGCGA
>DAIOGY010000155.1:0-3917 GCA_036745005.1 Acidimicrobiales bacterium
AGGACCCGCTCCACGTCGGCGCACTCGGTGCGCCACGTGGGATCGGCCGCCAGGTCGAAGCATCGAAAGGCCCCGTCACCGAACTGGACGTAGGCGACGTCCTCGCCCACCGAGACCGCGAGGTTCTGCCCGGCGAGGCCCCAGTCGACGCTGCGGCGCGTGACCTGGTGGCGAACCTCGCCGCTGCGGTAGTCCCATTCGTAGTGCGCCGTGGTGCGCCAGCCGACGTCGTCGCCGGCCATCACCCCAGCGAGTGAGCGCCCGTCGCACTGGGACGGGACGTCGAGGCCTAGCGCCTCGGCCAGCGTGGGCAGCAGGTCGACGTTCTCGGTGAAGGCGGTGACCGCCGCCCCCGGGTTCGCGCCGCGCGGGTCTCGCCAGAGCCCCACGATGTGGTAGCTCTGCGGGAAGAAACCGAGCTTCTCCAGCAGCCCGTGGTCCCCGAGCTGCTCGCCGTGGTCGGAGGTGACCACGACCAACGTGTCGTCCCACTCGCCCCGGGCCTCGATCGCGGCGACGGCGCGCCCGAGCTGGGCGTCGACCTCGCTCACCATGCCGAAGTACTGCGCCTTCAGACGTCGCATCGCGTCGGGGTCGGTCGGCGCGGCGCTCGCCGGATACGACAGCGCGAACTCGTGCAGCGGGTGGCGCCACTCGGCCCCGACGGGCGCGATCGGCGCGGTCACGTCCGCGGGGTCGTAGAGGCGCGCGTACTCGCCCGCCGCCGCGTAGGGCGGGTGCGGTCGCAGGTAGCTCAGGTGGGCGAACCAGCCGCTCTCTTGGTGCTCGAGCCAGTCGATGAAGCGCGTGGTGAGAAAGCCGCTCAGCGAGTCCTCGGCCGGACGGTCCGGCTCACCGCGCAGCGCCGGCGCCCAGCCGTTGGGCACGTCGTAGCCCTTGGCCCGCAGGTAGGTGATCCACGCGTACTGGCTCTCGGGCAGGTAGAGGCCGACCGAGAAACCGGGCAGGATGCCGTCGTAGGAGTCGAGACGCGGGTCGTCCAGGCCCTCGGCGCGGTTGGGGTCGATGCCTTGATCGGTGTAGCCGAAGAGGGTCGGGTCGAAGCCCGCGCGTCGCGCGACCTTCGCCACATTGTCGACGCCCGCGGCGAGCGGAGTCCCGTTGGCCACCACCCGGTTGTTCATCTGGTACATCCCGGTGTAGATCGCCGCGCGCCCCGGCGCGCACGGGGCGGCCTGGGAGTAGTGGCGCGACAGGCGCACGCCCTCGCGCGCGATCCGGTCCAACGTCGGCGTCGACGTCAGGGGGTGGCCCGCAGCCGCGTAGCAGTCGCCGCGAAACTGGTCGAGCGTGATGAACAGGACGTTCACGGTGCGGCGGCGACGAGACGATGCAGGTGGGTCGCGAGGTCGTCGACGACCTCGAGGGCCTCGGGCACCAGGCCCCCCATGCGCAAGAAGCCGTGGGGCATGCCCCGGGCCTCGAGGAGCTGCACGGGGACGCCGAAGTGCTCGAGCAGCCCGGCGTAGGCGATGCCCTCATCGCGAAGCGGGTCGCACTCAGCCAGCACCATGACGACCGGGGGTGACCCGGTGAGGTCGCTCGCCATCAGGGGCGACACGCGCGCGTCGGTCGGGTCAGCGAAGTCCGCCAGGTACTGCCCGTAGTCGAAGCGCAGGTGGTCAACGTCCAGGAAGAAACCCTTGGCGAACGTGTGCGACGAGTCGGTCAGGACGACGGGTCCGAGGGTGGGGTAGATGAGGACCTGGGCGGCGATATCCAGGTGCTCGCCGCGCGTCGCCGACGCCGCAACGGTCATCAGCGTCGCGCCCGCCGAGTCGCCCATCAAGATGAGGCGCGCGGTCGGGTTCGTGAAGTCGCTTCGGTGCGCCGCGACGTGACGCACGACGTCCACCGCATCCTCGACCGCCGCCGGGAACGGGTGCTCGGGGGCGAGGCGGTAGTCGACCGCGAGGAATCGGGTCCGGGTGTCCGCCGCCAGGCGCCGGCAGAGGCTGTCGTGCGTCTCGAGGTCGCCCTCGACGAAGGACCCCCCGTGAAAGAAGATCACCACGGCCCGTCCCTCGTCGCCGAAGGGAACGTACAGCCGAGCGCCCAGGGTTCGCCCCTCGAGGGCGATTGACAGATCCTGCGTCGATTCGACGGGTTCGGGCGTGCCGCGCAGCGCATCGGCGCGCGCGCGGTAGGCCGCGCGGCGCTCCGCGGTCGAGACCGTCGCGGGGTGCGCCCGGGGATGATCCTGGGCTTCTCGCACGTAGGGCTCGAGCGCGGGGTGAATCATGTGAACCTCCGACAGGCAGCCTACGCACGGGCCCGACGACGATGCGACCGGCGTGGCGCACACGGGTCAGGGGACGAACAGGTACCCTCGACGGTAGGGGACGAGAGCGAGAGGTGCTGTATGGGACTGATGGACAAGGTCAAGGAGCAGGCGTCGGCGGCCGCGGCGGCGGCGAAGGAAGCCGGCAAGAAGGGCCAGGCGAAGGTCGACGAAATGCAGGCCAAGAAGGCCGCGGACGGCGTGCTGCGCCAGCTCGGCCTGACCTTCTACCTGATGAAGACCGATCGGGGGACCGACGCGACCAACGGCGAGATCGCTGGACACGTCGAGACGCTCAAGACGTACGAGTCTGAGCACGGCTCCTTGGGACCCGAGGCGTAGCTCCGCGAGCGCGCCCCTCGCACGGAACCTAGCGGTTGAAGACGGACCGATAGTCCACACCGAGGTCGGGTGTCGACTGATTCGTGAGGTACCGATAGAGGATCGTGCGCAGGTAGATGCCGGCGGTGGCGGCGAACGCCGACACGACGAAGATACCCATGACCCCCGCGATGACGCAGGGCCATCCGAGGAACTGGTGCCGAGTCAGCAGGTCGATGCCGGCGACCACCAGTACGAGCGCCGCAATGGACCAGCCGATCATGATCGCGCCGAAGCGCAGCGCGGAGCGTCCGATGACCCCGAAGCCGCGCTTGAGCAGCGACCCTGAGCGTTCGACGGCCGCCCAGGGTCCGACGTCCTCGAAGGCCAGGACGGGGATGACCATGAAGGTGGCGACCGCCCAGGCGAGCCCGCCGAGCACACCGATGATCCTTCCCAGGATGCCGGCACGCTGCTCAACGAAACGTACGACGGTTCCGACCACGGAGCTCAGCAGCGCCCAGGAGAAGATCACTCGACGGCGCGTCCACGCCAGCGCCAGCACGGTGGACATCGTCGCGTCGCGACCCTCAATCTGCTCGCGGCACGCGAAGGCCAGGGCGACCGACGCGTAGATGCTGACGAAGGAGGACGCGACGCCACCGGGCAGGATGACCAGATACTCTCGCCAGCTGTTGTAGGTGTGGGTGTGGGTGATGGCCACGAGCGCGACCGCCGCGGCACCCGAGACGAGCAGGAAGGTGACCGCGGCACAGATTCCCGCCACGATCGGCAGCCAGATCATCGACCGGTTCTGGCGAAAGAGCGCGAACGACGCGCGCAAGAACTGCTTGCCGACCGGGTACCGTCCGCTCCCGAGCGGCGCGGAGGCCGTGACCGTCGCCACGGGTGCCGCGACCTCGGGACGGTCTTTGAGCTCGCTGGTCCAGGTGGCGCCGTCCCAACGACGAAGCTGGTCGCTGCCCGCGGGGTCGGGGTACCAGCCGTCGGGTGGCAGAGACTGTGACACGGGGACCTCCTCGGCAACGCCGCGCGGCAGGGACCGCACCTCGGACACAGTAACGTCCCGCCAGTTCTGGGGCGGTGTCGCGCGGTTGCGGCGAGGGTTCCCGGCGACGCGGCGGCGTCGGCGCCGTCGTCACGGGGTGGGAGGACTCTTGGTCGGAGCGTGTGCCGCGCGACCCGACGTGCCGGCGCGGGTGTCGGCGTCGCACTACCTGGAGCGGACGACCGGGCTCGAACCGGCGACCTCGACCTTGGCAAGGTCGCGCTC
>DAIOGY010000156.1:0-3893 GCA_036745005.1 Acidimicrobiales bacterium
CCGCCGCGCGCAGCCACAGCGCGAGTGTCTCATGCGACGCGGTGCGCGCCACGCTGAGCGAGGTGTCGACGGCCCCCGGCGACGACCGCCAACCGCTCGACGCGCCGCCCGCGCCCCTCGACGGCGCGGGGGTGGTGGCGGGACAGCTCTCCGAGCTCTGGTAGCCGGGGTCGGTGCCCTCCAACGCGACGCGAGACCGACACGGGCACCGACGCCCCACCGCGAGACTGACGCTGGTCCCACGTCACGGAACAAAGTCCAGTCCACCGCGACGATCCACATCGTGGGCGTCGCTACGGGGACCGAGTCGGCGCGAGGCCCGGGAGTAGTATCGATCCCGTGCTGCGCCGAACACGACACATTCGTGGCTGGTTGCGGACCGCTTCTTCGCTCTAGAGGAGACCTCATGTCCATGCCCAGCGACCTCGACATCGCGCGCGCGGCGCGCCTTCGTCCGATCGCCGAGATCGCCGAGGGAATGGGCATCGAGCCGCGACTGCTCGAGTACTACGGCGAGAGCGTCGCCAAGATCAAGCTCGAGGCCATCGCCGAGCTCGCCGATCGACCCAAGGCGAAGTACGTCGTGGTCTCGGCGGTCACGCCGACGCCGCTCGGCGAGGGCAAGACCACCACCACCGTCGGCCTGGGCCAGGCCATGCACCACATCGGCAAGCGCGCCACGATCGCGATCCGCCAGCCGTCCATGGGACCCACCTTCGGCATCAAGGGCGGCGCGGCGGGCGGCGGCTACAGCCAGGCCGTGCCGATGGAGCTGTTCAACCTGCACCTGACCGGCGACATGCACGCCGTCACCGCCGCGCACAACATGCTCTCGGCGATGCTCGACAACCACCTGCACAAGGGCAACGCGCTGGGCCTCGACCCGCACAACATCACGTGGCGTCGCGTGCTGGACGTCAACGACCGGTCGCTGCGCAACATCGTCATCGGCCTGGGCACGAAGGAGGACGGCGTCCCGCGTCAGACCGGCTTCGACATCACCGCCGCCAGCGAGGTCATGGCCATCCTGGCGCTGTCCTCCTCGCTCCAGGACATGCGCGAGCGCCTCGGTCGGATCGTCGTGGGCTACACCAACGACGGCGATCCGGTCACCGCCGAGCAGCTGCACGCCGCCGGGGCGATGACGGTGATCATGCGCGAGGCCATCAAGCCGAACCTGCTCCAGACGATCGAGGGCACCCCGGTGCTCGTGCACGCAGGACCCTTCGGCAACATCGCCCACGGCAACTCCTCGATCGTGGCCGACCTCATCGGCATCCACTCCGGCGACTTCCTCATCACCGAGGCCGGCTTCGGCGCCGACATGGGCGCCGAGCGCTTCTTCAACGTCAAGTGCCGCGCCTCGGGGTTGACCCCCGACGCCGCGGTGCTGGTGACCACCGTGCGCGCCCTCAAGGTCCACTCGGGCAACCACAAGGTGGTCGCCGGACGCGCGCTGCCTCCGGCCATGCTCGAGGAGAACCCCGAGGAGGTCCGCGTCGGCGGGGCCAACCTGCGCAAGCAGATCGAGAACATCCAGATCCACGGGGTGAGCCCGGTGGTGGCCATCAACTCGTTCCCGGGCGACTTCGCCTCCGAGCACGAGGCCATCCGGGAGATCGCCGACGAGATGGGGGTGCGCGCGGCGGTGTGCACCAACTTCGCCGAGGGCGGCAAGGGCGCGACGGAGCTCGCCGAGGCGGTCGTCGAGGCGGCCAACGAGCCGAACCGCTTCCACCTCCTCTACCCCAGCAACGTGACCCTGCGCGAGAAGATCGAGATCGTGGCCACCGAGGTCTACGGAGCCGCCGGGGTCGATTACCTGCCCGCCGCGCGGCGCCAGCTGGACAACTACGAGAAGCAGGGATTCGGCGAGCTGCCCGTGATCATCGCCAAGACGCACCTGTCCATCTCGTCGGACCCGACCAAGCGCGGCGCGCCCACGGGGTGGCGCATGCCGGTGCGCGAGGCGCGCGCGTCGGTAGGCGCGGGCTTCGTCTACCTCATCAGCGGCGACATGCGCACCATGCCGGGTCTCTCGGCGCACCCGGCGGCGGAGAACATCGACATCGACGAGCACGGCGACATCGTTGGACTCAGCTAACGAGCCCGAGTTTCTCCACCTCACCCTCGACGAGTTCCTCAGCCGCGTCTCGGTCCCCGAGCCGGCGCCCGCCGGCGGCTCGGTCGCCGCGCTGGCCGCGGCCCTGGCCGCCAGCCTGTGCGTCAAGGCGGCGCGGCTCTCGACGCGCCACATGAACGCCGCCGCGGAGCTGGCCACGCGCGCGGGCGGGCTGCGCGACCGCGCCGCCTCGCTGTGCGAGGACGACGCCATCGTCTACGCCGAGGTCGTGGGCGCCCAGCGCGCCGTGACGTCGGCGTCGCGCGACGCGGACCTGACCGCCGCGCTCTCGGCCGCGGCCAACGTGCCGCTCGAGATCGCGGTCGTCGCCGCCGAGGTGGCGGACATCGCGGCGCGCCTCGCCGACCACGGCAACGAGAACCTCGTCGGTGACGCGGTGACCGCGGCGGCGCTGGCCGAGGCGGCCACCCGGTCCGCCGCGACGCTGGTCACCATCAACCTGGCGCGCTGGCCCGACGACGCTCGCCACGCCCGGGTGACGCGGTTGGTCGCCGCGGCCGAGGCGAGCGGGGCGCGCGCGCGCCGGGTCAGTCCCTAGTCAAACGGGAACCGCGTCGCGCAGCTGGGCGATGGCGTCGACCACCACCGGGTCCAGGGCCGCCAGGTCGTGGTCGTTGATCAGCTCGTCGCGCATCGACGGCGGCCAGAACAACCGGAGGTGGTTGGCGACCTCCACCGCGGCGCGCTCGGGCCCGTAGTGCGCGAAGTTGGCGGCGATCTGGTTGGACATGCGCACCAGGTCCTCGCGCGTCGCGTCCGTGTCGGGCGCGGGCTGCGCGGCGCGCTCGGGCGCGGCGTGCTTGCCGTTGGTCGAGATCATCGCGTCCATCTCATCGCCGGTCGGCGCGTGGAGCCGGGCGCGCACCTGGACCGCGGTGACCTTGTACTCCGGGCAGTTCGTCGCCCAGTCCGACTGCTCGGTCGTGATGACGTTGGTGCCGCCGAGGGGGTGGTGGAACGTCGTGTAGACGACCCCGGGCGGGACCCGGTCGGTGAACTGGGCGCGCAGGGCGATCTCGCCGACCTCGCTGGTGAGCGTGGTCCACCCGCCGTCCTCGATCCCCCGGTCCTGGGCGTCGGCGGGGTTGATCTCGAGCACGTCCTCGTCGTGCCAGCGCACGTTCTCGGTGCGCCGCGTCTGGGTCCCGACGTTGTACTGGGTCAGGATCCGGCCGGTCGTGAGCAGCAGCGGGAAGCGCCGGCTGGTGCGCTCCAGCGTCGGCACGAAGGGGGTCTCGACGAAGCGTCCCTTGCCGCGCACGAAGGCGCCGATGTGCATGATCGGCGTGCCGTGCGGCGCCGCCGCGTTGCAGGGCCACTGCACGGAGCCGACCTCGTCGAGCAGCGCGAAGGAGACGCCCGCGAAGGTCGGCGTCGTGCGCGCGATCTCGTCCATGATCTGCGCCGCGTCGTCGTAGTGCATGGGGTAGCCCATGGCGGTGGCGATCTCGCAGACCACCTGCCACTCCTGCTTGCCCTGGGCGGCCGGCACCACCGGGCGCACGCGGTTGATGCGTCGCTCGGCGTTGGTGAAGGTGCCGTCCTTTTCCAGGAAGGAGGTGCCCGGCAGGAACACGTGGGCGAACTCGGCGGACTTGTTGAGGAAGAGGTCCTGGACCACGCACAGGTCGAGGGCCGCGAGGGCGCTCTTGACGTGCAGGGTGTTGGGGTCCGACTGGGCGATGTCCTCGCCCTGGATGAAGAGGGCCCGGAAGGACCCCTCCAGCGCGCCGTCGAACATGTTGGGGAT
>DAIOGY010000157.1:0-3789 GCA_036745005.1 Acidimicrobiales bacterium
TGTCGTCTCGTCGGTGATGCCTTCGAGCAGTTGGCCGTAGAGCTTCTGGCGGCTGATCGGCCTTTTACGGGTGGCGTCGTCAGCGCTGGATGTGGGCGCGGTCGTGCCCCCGGCTGTGTCGCACCATCGCTTAGCCGATCGTCGGCGGGCCAAGGAGGCGCCCCGCTGGACTGACGCGACTCGAACTTGACGCGGCTCTAACAAAGCGCCATCCTCCGTTCATGGACGGGATGGGCGGGACCGGCACGCGTGCCCTCGCCTACCTCGCCCGCGTGATCGAGTTGGCCCTCGGCGACATCGGGCTATCACTGGCCCAGTACCGGCTGCTGGCGTACCTGTCGCGGGGGTCGTCGGCCGCCTCGCCGGCGGCGCGCCAACTCGCCACGTCGCGCCCGAGCGTCACCGCCCTCGTGGACGGCGTCGTTGCCAAGGGGCTCGTCACGCGCGTCCCCGACGCCGCGGACCGCCGGCGGGTCACCCTGGCCCTCACCCCCGAGGGGTTCGCCGTCGTCGAGCGGGCCGAGGCCGCGGCCGCCGCGCGCCTCAGCGCGCTCGCGGCTCATCTGCCGCCCGAGGACGCCCAGCGCGCGGTCGACTCGCTGGGCCTGTGGCTGGAGGCGCTCCGCGCCGAAGCGTCGTCGGGGGCGTCGCGATGAGCGTCGACGAACGCCTCGACGGCGCGCGCAAGCTGCCCCCCGTCGGGGCCTACGAGTTCGACTCGGTCACCGATCCGGGCGGCTTCGAGCCGGTCACCACCCGACTGCGGTACCGCCCGCCCAGACGCACGATCAACCCTGACCCGTCTCTGGGCTGGATCCGTCGCGCGACGCCAATCGTGTATTCGCACTGGGTGAGCTTCTCGATGGCGCTGTCCATGGCGCTCGTCGGGATCGTCGCCCGCGTCATGATCCCGCGCTGGGTGGGCTACGCCATCAACGAGGCACTGGTGCGCCCAAAGGCCACCCGGATCCCGCTCAGCCACTTCGTCATCGTGCTCGGGGTGCTGACCGTCGTAGGCTTCGTGTCGGGCTCGATCTCGCGGTACTTCCTGTTCCGCAGCGCGTACGCACTCGACTACGACCTGCGTGTCCTGATGTACCGGCACCTCAGTCGCATGTCGTTCTCGTTCTACGACCGCGTCGAGTCGGGCCAGCTCATCTCACGCGCCAACAGCGACATCCGCTCCGTGCAGATGTTCCTCGCGTTCGGCCCGTACTTCATGGTGCAGTTCGCGATGTTCGCCCTCGCCGTGTTCTACATGCTGCAGATCAACGTACTGCTGACCCTGCTGGCCCTCGTCACCATCCCGTTCGTGTACCGCATCGGCGTCACGATGCGCAGGTGGATGTTCCCTCTGTCGTGGCTGACGATGGCCCGGACGGCCGATGTCGCCACGATCGTCGACGAGAACATCAACGGCGTCCGGGTGGTGAAGTCGTTCGCCGGCGAGAAGGAGCAGATCGGCAAGCTCGCCGAGTCGGCTGGCCGCCTCCGGTGGGTGGCGGTCAAGACGATGTGGGCGCGTGCGCGCTACGGGCCATTGATGGAGAACCTGACCCGTTTCGGAGAGGCGTCGATCATCCTCTACGGCGGGATCCTGGTCATCGACCATCGCATCGGGCCCGGCGACCTGCTCGTGTTCCTCACCTACCTGGCGCTGCTCCAGGCGCCGTTCCGGATGCTCGGGTTCATCCTGATGATGCAGCAGCGTGCCGCCGCCTCCGCGCAGCGCATCTACGAGGTGCTCGACGAGCCCACCGACATCCGCGACGCGCCGGGTGCCGTCGACCTGGTGGAGTGCCGCGGCGACGTCGAGATCCGCGACGTCCGCTTCACCTACAACGACGGGCCGACCGTGTTCGACGGCCTCAACCTCACCGTGCCCGCTGGCCAGACCATCGCTGTCGTCGGACGCACGGGGTCGGGCAAGACCACGTTGGCCGAGCTGATCCCTCGCTTCTACGACGTCAACGGTGGGGCGGTCCTCGTGGATGGCCACGACGTGCGTGACCTGACAGTCGCCAGCTTGCGGTCCCACGTCGGCATTTGCTTCGACGAGCCGTTCCTGTTCTCGGCCTCGATCCGCGACAACATCGCGTACGGGCGTCCCGCTGCGTCGATGGAGGAGATCATCGACGGCGCCCGCCGGGCAGGGGCGCACGAGTTCATCCTTGGCCTGAGCAAGGGGTACGACACGATCGTCGGGGAACGGGGCTACACGCTCTCGGGCGGGCAGCGGCAACGTGTGGCCATCGCCCGTACCATCGTCGAGAACCCCGCCATCCTGATCCTCGACGACGCCACCAGCGCAATCGACGTCAAGATCGAGATGCAGATCCACGACGCCCTGCGCGAGGTGATGTCGGGGCGGACCACGCTGATCATCGCGCACCGCCTCTCGACCATCAGCCTGGCGCAACGCGTGGTGCTCCTCGAGGGCGGCAGGGTCATCGCCGACGGCACCCACCTCGAGCTCATGGCCACCGAGCCCCGGTACGCCCGCGTGCTGGCGCGCCTGGAAGAGGACGACGAGGGAAAGGCCGAACACGTCGAGCACGAAGGCCGCGCCCACCACATCGTCACGGCCGACGATGGGCCGGTCGCCGACCCGGCCGACGAGGCCGTCCTCGAGGGCGCCGCTCGCCTACTCACGCCCGATTCGCTCGACGTCGGCGACGGAGCCCACTTCTTCGCCGGCGGCGTGACCGACCGCGAGGTGCCCTCGGATGACGGGGGGGCCGCCTGATGTTGGGGGGCGGTGCGGGTGGCTTCGGGGGCTTCGGCGGCGGGATCGCCCGCCCCGGCTCCGACTCGGGCCTGCCCTTCGCCGGTCTGCCCGACGAGATGGTCCCGCTCGTCGAGCGCATCCTCGAGGACGAGCCGGAGCACCCCAAGCCCGTTGTCGAGTTCAGGCAGTTCGACTACGACCGCCGGCCACTCACTCTGCGCAGCATGTTCGCCCCGTTCAAGTGGTCGGTGGCCGGCGTGTTCGTGCTCATCGTGTTCGAGACGGTGGCGGGGCGGGTGGGGCCGACCATCACGCAGCTGGCCATCGACCGCGGCATGGGGCTCGACCAGCTTGGCCGGCCGACCTTGCACGCCGACCGCACGTTCCTGTTCGGGATCGTGGCCCTCTACTTCGTGCTGATTGTGGTCTCGATCACGGTCGGGTACGCCCGCACGCTGTGGGCCGGGCGCCTCAACGAGAACGTCATCTACCGCCTGCGTGTGCGGGTCTTTTCCCACTTCCAGCGCATGTCGCTGGACTTCTTCACCGACGAGCGGGCGGGACGCTTGATGACCCGCATGACCAGCGACATCGAGAACCTCCAGCAATCGCTCCAGGAGGGAATCGTGCAGTTGCTCGTGCAGGCCCTGACGTTGGTCGTGCTCACCGTGCAACTGGTCATCTTCAGCCGGCGCCTCGCCTTCATCACCCTCGTGCTGGTCGTGCCCTGCATGCTCGTGATGACGGTGTGGTTCCAGCGGGCGTCGAACCGCGGCTACCTGCGCGTGCGCGACCGGCTGGCCGACGTACTCGCCGACCTCTCCGAGAGCCTGGCCGGCATCCGCCTGGTGTCTTCCCACAACCGTCAGCGCCAGAACACGGTCGCCCACACCAACGTGGCCGGCGAGTACTTCGACGCCAACGACTTCACCGCCAAGGTCGCCGCCCTCTACGGCCCAGGGAGCGAGGCGCTGGGAGCCATCGCCACCCTCGTCGTGGTCGGGATCGGCGGGACGATGGTGCTGCACGGACAGATGCAGCTCGGCGAGTTGGCCGGCTTC
>DAIOGY010000158.1:0-3732 GCA_036745005.1 Acidimicrobiales bacterium
GTCGGCCACGATCAGCTCGAACTTGGTGTAGATCTGGCCGAGGACCGACTCGATGGCCTCCTCGAGGTACTCGCGCTTGGTGTTGTAGGCCGCCATCACCACCGAGAAGGTCGGCTGATCCGCGAGCAGGTCGACGCGCAGGGTGAGGCGCCGGCGCAGCTCGTCGTCGAACTTCGCGAAGCTCTCGTTCCACTGCGCGTAGGGGTCGGCCTCGAACTGGGACGCGGGGCCGGCCGCCGCGTGGCCGCGCGCGAGCACCGTGAGGCCGTGCGCGAGGAGGCGAAGGCCCTTAACCAGCGTGACCGACACCGAGGACGGTGAGCGGGGCGCGGGCGGTGCGGGTGACTCCCTCGCCGGCTCGTCACCCGCGGCCGCGACCGGCGCGTCGACCGGGATCCGGCCCAGGCGTCGACGCAGGAACCGCTCGGCGACGTTGTCGGCCTTGAGGAGCAGGACCGCCAGGGGGAACAGCCGCGAGCGACCGAGCTGGCGGAACTGCTCGGCGATCATCTCGTTGTGGGCCGAGGTGAGTTCGAAGACGCGCACCGTTTCGCGCAGTCGCACGAGCTCCTCGCGGTGCGCCGCGACGGGCGCCGAACCCGCGCCGGTCGGGCGATCCGGTTCGTCGGGTGGCAGTGGCACGGTGGCTGATCCCCTTCTTCGGCCCCTCGCAACGCGGCACCGGTGTCGGTCCATCTTACCGGGGGCCCCTGGCGGGCCCCACCGACGCTACGCGCGAGGTGAGGACGCGGCGAAGACGTCGTCGTCGACGTGTCGCACACTGACCAGCCAGACGATGATCACCCCGGTGAGCAGCGCCGTGACGATCCCGTAGACGGCGAGCGTCGCGAAGGAGCCCGTGGGCGGCGACCATCCACCCGAGTGCAGGAAGAAGAGGCGCGATCCGCCGCGACCCACGGCGTAGCGACGCAGGTTGAGGTAGAACGCGCCCATCGTCAACAGTCCGACGAGACCGACGAGAGCCGCGCTGACGTTGCGCTGCAGCAATCTCGAGCGCCGCGACCGCGACCACATCCCCGCCGCGAGGATGGGCACCCCGACCGCCAGCGGCATGAGGTCACGACCCTGCCAGACGATGCCCAGCTGGTGGACCTGGCGAACGACCAGCACGAAGGGCACGAGCACGCTGAGCACCGCGATCCCCACCAGGGCGATCTTCACGCGCACCGCCGCCAGGATCAGACCGCCCACGAACAGGACCGTGAGCATCAGGTACCACAGGTCGTAGAACCAGTGCGGCAGTGGGGTGTCGAGCCAGCCCATCACGCCCACCGCCTCGCGGATCCAGTCGCGGATGTGGTGGGCGACCAAACGCATGATCTCGTACTCGGACGTTCCCGGCGCCACCTTCGCGCCATCGGGGGCGATGCTGAGGGTGTGCTGGGTGAAGATCCAGGCCGCCGCGAGCAGCGCGGCCACGACGATCGAACCCGCCGCGACCTGGACGTCGCGGCGGCGCCGCGCCATATTCCACAGGCGCCGCGGTCCGGCCGCCACCGCGATGACCACACCGATGATCACGACGAAGAGCGGGGAGAGCCCGCGTATCAGGACGAGGACCGAGCCGACGGCGCCGATGATCGCCACGAGCGCCACCGGAGGGTTGTCGACGTAGTCGGCCGCGAAGATCGTGAGCGCCGTCCACAGGCAGATGGCGGTCACGATCTCGAAGCCGCTCGGGTTGACCGACGCCGCGAGGAACCACGTGATCGGCGTCATCGCGACGGCGACGCCGGCGGCGAGAACGCGCCGCTTGCTCCATCTGGCGATGACGTACGCGGTGAGTCCGAGCATCACCGCGCAGATGAGCGAGCTCGCCAGGCGCATGAGGTAGAGCCCCGCGACGTGCGCCGAGATCAGCGAGGGCACCCCGACGAGGACGTAGTAGAGCGGCGGGTAGTGCCCCACGTAGGTGTCGGTCACGACCGGCGCGGTCGAGGTGGCGAAGGCCGGGGCGCAGGCCGCCGAGACCGCGCCACGGAACTGGAAGCAGCGCGGGTAGGCCTTGGTGAAGTTGATCGAGGTCGGCACGGTGACGTCGACCAGGGCCTTGTCGGGTCCCGGCACCTGGTGGCCCAGTTGCCCGTGATCGATGGCGTAGGCCCGGATCATGTGGGCCTGCTCGTCGGGGGCGGCGACCAGGGGGTCGGCGAAGGACCAGCAGGCCATCGCCACGAAGGTCATCGCGAAGAAGGCCAGGAAGACGTGGGCGGGCGTAAGGTGCGCGAGACGGGCCAGGGGGCGCCGCGGGCGTCTCCTGGCTGCCGTCACCGCCCAACCCTAACATTGCGTTTTGATTCACTTGACCCGTCGAACCAGGGGGTGACCACGGCGCGACACCTTCGCCGACTCGCTCGCGCGACCCGCGGTGGTCGCGTCGTGACGGCGTCGCTGGCGCTCGTGCTCACCCTCGCGTCGGGCGTCGCGGCGAGCACGCCGACGACCGACCCGGGTCGGCTGCCCCAGACGCGCGCCGAACCCGGGTTCGCCCGGTCCTTCCACCACCAGATGACCGTGCTGTGGCAGGCCATCGTGAGCGACGACGTGCCCCTCGGCTGGAAGGTCTTCTTCCCCGAGAGCGCGTACATCAAGATGAAGACCGGGCTGATCCCCTCGCCCGCGGCCGACTTCACCGGCCGGCTCCTCGGCTTCTACGACCTCGACCTCGGCGCCTACCACGACCTCATCACCGACGGCGGCGCGCCGACGCTGGTGCGCGTCGACGCGGCCCGGGCGTACGCGGCGTGGATACGACCGAGCTACTGCGAGAACCTGATCGGCTACTGGCACCTGCCCGGTGTGCGCTTCGTCTACCGCCACGGCTCGAGGGTCTATTCGGTCGCCGTCTTCTCGATGATCTCGTGGCGCGGCGTGTGGTACGTCGTGCACCTCGGGCCCAATCCTCGTCCGCGCAACGTGGGAACGGTCGCCGGCTTCACGGCCGGGCCCGGGCAGCCCGGTCCCCCGGGGGGCTGCTAGCCCGTTGGCGCCACGATGGCCCCGCCCGCCCCGAGGCGCGCGGCGGCCGCGCCGAAGTCCTCGCGCGACAGGGTGTTCACAAACGACGCCGCGGCGCCCGAGGGATCGACGTGCGGCTGGCCGGCCGGCGTCAGCACGAGTGAGGTGAAGCGCCCGCCCACGAAGGCGCCCGATGAGCTGAGCGTGACGTGCAGGATCCCCGAGAGCGCGAGGTCGCCGCCCCCACCGAAGTCGTAGTAGTTGGCGAAGTCGCCCAGGCTGTAGGCGATCAGGTGTCCGCGGTAGAACTCCATGCCGCGCAGGACGTGCGGTCCGCTCGCCAGCACCAGGTCGGCGCCGGCGTTGATGGCCGCGTGGGCGAAGGCGTACGCGTTGCCCCGGTTCTCGCCGACGTAGTACTCGGTGGCGCGCGTCACGTGGTCCGCCGACGAGCCCTCGGCGCCGGCGTGCATGTAGACGACCACGATGTCGGCGCGCGTGTGGGCGTGGCGGATGAGCGCGGCGGCGGCGGGAGCGTTGAGCATGTCGTTGGTGTCGGGATACGGGGCGAAGTCCACGAAGGCCACCGTGACCGGCCCGACGTGCACGACGGGGATCTGTCCGGGGAGCCCGGCCTGGGCGAGGTGCGCCGCGCGCAGCGCGGCCGACGTCGCGAGGACCCCGGGGTTGCCGAAGTCGTGGGAGTGGTTGTTGGCGCTGTTCATGACGGTGAAGCCGGCGGCCCGGTAGGTC
>DAIOGY010000159.1:0-3659 GCA_036745005.1 Acidimicrobiales bacterium
CGGACTTCGACTGGCTGTTGACCAGGTTGTGCCAGCCCAGCAGCGCGGGCACGAGGACGCCGTGGCCCAGGCTCGACACCGGGAAGAGCTCGGTGACCCCCTGGAGCAGTCCCATGACGACGGCCTGGAAGTACGTGAGGGCGGCGTGCACCCGTCCACGCTAAACCAACGGCGAGGCACGGCCGCGCCGCGTGGGCCAGACTGTGCGGGTGCGGTACCTGACGGTGGTTCGCCACGCCGAGTCCTCGCCCGCCGTGAACGGTCAGTCGGACTTCGAGCGCGCGCTGAGCGCGCGCGGCCGCGCGCAGTGCGCGCAGCTGCGCGAGTCGGCCGCGAACCCCGACGAGCTCGGGTCGTTCGGGCCCGTGACCGCCCTGGTCTCGTCGGCGTTTCGCACGGTGGAGACCTTCACCCGGGCGTTCGAGGGGCTGGACTTCGTCGCCGCGATGCACACCAGCGACCTGATCTACAACGGCAAGCGCGACGTGACCGGCGAGGACCTCCTGATCGACCTCGCGGCGATCGACCCGGTCACGACGTCGCTGCTGGTGATCGGCCACAACCCCACGGTGCTCGAGCTGATGAGCGCGCTGTCGCTGCGCGCGCCGGGCAAGATCCGCCGCGGCCACTTCCCGACGGGGGCCGCCTACGTGCTCGCCCTGCCCGATGATCGTCCCGTGGGCCTGGGGGCCTACGAGGTGGTCGCCAAGCTGGTGCCCGATTAGAGCGAGCGCAGGATGGCGGCGTCGCCCTGGCCGCCGCCCCCGCACAGCGCCACCGCGGCCACGCCGCCGCCGCGCCGGCGCAGCTCGTACAGCGCCGTGATCGCCAGGCGCGTGCCCGACATGCCGACCGGGTGGCCCAGCGCGACGGCGCCGCCGTTGACGTTGATCTTGGACTCGTCGAGTCCCAGGTCGTCGGCCGACGCGAGGCCCACCGCGGCGAAGGCCTCGTTGATCTCGTAGAGGTCCATCGCCGTCGCGTCGAGGCCCGCCTTCTTGGCCGCCTGGGCGATGGCCCGCGAGGGCTGGGTCAAGAGGGAGGCGTCCGGGCCGGCCACCTGGCCGTAGCCGATGACCTCGCCCAGGGGAGCCAGACCCAGCGCGGCGGCCCGGTCGGCCGACATCACCAGGACCGCGGCCCCGCCATCGGAGATCTGCGACGCGTTGCCCGCGGTGATCGTGCCGGCCGGGTCGAAGGCGGGGCGCAGCTTGGCGAGCGACTCGACCGTCGTGTCGGCGCGCACGCCCTCGTCGGTCGCGACCATCACCGGGTCACCCCGGCGCTGGGGCACGGCCACGGCGACGATCTCGTCGGCGAAGCGGCCCTCGGCGATGGCGGCGGCGGCGAGACGGTGGCTGCGCGCGGAGAACTCGTCCTGGCGCTCGCGCGAGATCTGGCCGTGGTTGTGGTGGTCGGTGGACAGGCCCATCGCGCAGTGGTCGAAGGCGCAGGTCAGTCCGTCGAACATCATCGAGTCGACGACGCTCTGGTCGCCCAGCCGGTAGCCGGCGCGCGCCCCGGGCAGGAGATAGGGCGCGTTGGTCATCGACTCCATGCCGCCGGCGACGACGATGTCGGCCTCGCCCGCGCGGATCATGAGGTCGGCGAGGTGGATCGTCTGCAACCCCGACAGGCACACCTTGTTGATCGTCGTGGCGTGCACGGTCATGGGCACGCCGGCCTTGACGGCGGCCTGGCGCGCGGTCATCTGACCCTGGCCGGCCTGGAGGACCTGGCCCATCAAGACGGCGTCGATGCTGGACGGGTCGACGCCGGTGCGATCGAGGACCGCCTTGATGGCGGCGCCCCCGAGGTCCTGGGCACTGAGGCTGGCGAACTGTCCGGAGAGCTTGCCGATGGCGGTGCGGCTCCCGGCGACGATGACACTGCGTGACATGGACACTCCGTTTCGTTGGTGCCTCTCCACGTTAGACCTCGCGGAGCGCGCAGACTCCGGGCGTTCGGCCGCCCGTTAACCTCATTGGATGAGCGAGATACTCGACGCGGTGCGCGCCGGCGCGACGCCCGAGGAACTGGCGGGCACGCCCCTGCCGGCGACCTATCGCGCCGCGTTCGTGCGCCGCGACGAGCAGGCCATGTTCGAGGGCCTGGCCTCCAAGGACAAGGACCCGCGCCGCAGCCTGCACGTCGACGAGGTGCCCCTGCCCGAGGTGGCCGCCGCCGAGGCCGTCGTCGCCGTGATGGCGTCGTCGATCAACTTCAACACGGTGTGGACGAGCATCTTCGAGCCGATGCCGACCTTCGGATTCCTCGACCGGCTGGGCCGCGAGTCCTATTGGGGCGCGCGCCACGCGCTGGACCACCACGTGGTGGGCTCCGACGCCGCCGGCGTCGTGGTGCGGGTGGGCTCGGCGGTGCGCAACTGGAAGGTGGGCGACGAGGTCACCGTGCACTGCAACTACGTCGACGACCAGGACCCGTCCAGCCACGACGACTCGATGATGGCGCTCAACCAGCGGATCTGGGGTTTCGAGACCAACTTCGGCGGACTGGCCGACCTCGCCGTCGTCAAGGCCAACCAGCTGATGCCCAAGCCGCGCCACCTCACCTGGGAGGAGTCCGCGGTCAACGCCCTGTGCAACTCGACGGCCTACCGCATGCTCGTCTCGCGCAACGGCGCGCCGGTGACCCAGGGCGACCGGGTGCTCATCTGGGGGGCGTCGGGAGGGATCGGGTCCTTCGCCGTCCAGCACGTGCTCAACTCCGGCGCCACGCCCATCGGCGTGGTGTCGAGCGCCTCCAAGGTCGCCACCCTGCGCGAGCTGGGCTGCGAGCACGTGATCGACCGCGCCGAGCGCGACTACCGGTTCTGGACCGACGAGCACACTCAGGACGAGTCCGAGTGGCGCCGCTTGGGCCGCGACATCCGCGAACTGGTGGGCGAGGACCCCGACATCGTCTTCGAGCACCCCGGGCGAGCGACCATGGGCGCGAGCGTGTTCGTGACCCGCCGGGGCGGCACGATCGTCACCGCAGCCGACGTCACGCGCTGCGATATCGGGATCAAGGACGGTCGCATTGCTACGCTGGCAGATGACATCCTCGACGCGCGGGAGATCCTTGACGCCAGTGGCTTGCTAGTGATGCCGGGGGGGATCGAAAGCCACGTTCATCTGGCGCAACTCGCGTATGGCGCACAGATGGCTGATGATTTTGAGAGCGGCTCGCGATCAGCGGTAGCCGGCGGCAATACGACGATCATTCCCTTTTCGCTGCAGCCTCGCGGCAAGTCGTTACGCGAAAGCGTGAGGGAGTATCACAAGCTCGCCGATGGCAAGTGCTACGTTGATTACGGCTTTCATCTGATTGTCACCGATCCAACGCCCACCGTTCTTGGGCAAGAGCTTCCCGCGCTCGTTGGTGACGGTTATTCCTCGTTCAAAGTGTTCATGACCTATGACGACATGGTCCTGAACGATCGACAGCTACTCGAAGTGTTCGAATGCGCGCGGCGTGAGCGCGCCCTCGTGATGGTCCACTGTGAAGGGTACGATGCGATCAAGTTCATGACCGAGCGGCTTGAAGCGGCGGGCAAGACGGCTCCGTATTTTCATGCCGTCTCGCGGCCGGAGATCGTCGAGCGCGAAGCCGCGCACAGGGCGATCTCGCATGCGGAATTGCTCGACGTACCGATT
>DAIOGY010000160.1:0-3629 GCA_036745005.1 Acidimicrobiales bacterium
CAGAAGGGGGCCGGGGAGCGTGCTCCCCGGCCCCCTTCTGACGTCCGGCCGCCATCGCGTCCGTGCTCGTGGCCGCGTGACCTTGCCCCCGGACCCGGCGGCCGGCGAGCGACGCGGGTAAGGTGGTCAGTGCCTCGCGGCAGCGAAGTTGGTGAGATTCCAACGCTGTCCCGCAACTGTGAGCGGCCTCGAATGGGGTCCGCCTAGCCAGGTCGCCTGCGGCGAGGTGAAGTGAAAGACAGCTCTCGAGGTAAGGAGCGGTCGTTCGGATCTCCATCCGTCGCCCACACCAACTTCGACGGAAAGGAGAGTCCCATGTTTCGACGAGTCAGTCTCGTCCTCGCCGCCGCTCTGTGCGCGTCCGGCACACTCGTGGCCAACGCCGACGCCGGCGTCGCCCGATTGCCACCGTTGTGCGTCGTCTCGCTGTCGCCAACTGCGACCGAGACCCTCTACGCGATCGGCGCCGGTAGTCAGGTGAAGGCGGTCGACGACGACTCCAACTTCCCGACGACCGGACTGCCCACCAAGAGGATCAACGCCCTGAGCCCCAGCGTCGAGGCGATTCTCGGGATCTGTCCGAGGACTGCGACGCATCCGTCGTCGAAGCCCGATCTCGTCATCATCTCCTTTGACGCCAACACGATCAAAGAGAAGCTGACCGCCCTCGGAGTGAAGGTCGTCGAGCAGGACGCCGCCACCAGTGTCGCCAACGCCCTTAATCAGATTCGCCAACTCGGGACGCTCACCGGGCACCGGACGACGGCCAATGCGCTCGCCGCGTCGCTCGGTCGGACAATCACGGCGGACATCGCCTCGGTGCCGGCGCACCCGAAGAAGGTCGTTCGTGTGTACTACGAGCTCGATCCCACCTACTACTCGTTGACCAGCACGACGTTCGTCGGGTCCTTGATGAAGGCGTTGGGTCTCGTGAACATCGCGGACCCCAAGTCGACCACGGCCGACGCGGGGTACCCGCAGTTGAGCGCCGAGTACATCGTGAGCGCGAATCCCACGCTGATCTTCCTGGCTGACACCAAGTGCTGTCACGCGAACCTGGCGACGGTGGCCAAGCGACCAGGCTTCAGCAAGGTGAGTGCGGTGATCCACGCGCACGTCGTGAATCTGAACGACAACGTGGCGTCGCGTTGGGGACCGCGACTCGGTCTGCTGATGAACCAGCTGACCGCCGCGGTCACGCGCGTGCTCCACGACCCTCGTCTTTGGAGATAGCGGATGAATCTGTCCGGCCGGCGTCGGGTCACGGCGGTCGTCGCGGTCACGCTCGCCGGTCTGGCCGTCGCGGTCGTCGTCGGGCTCGTCGTGGGTCCCACGCCGATCGGGCTGTGGCGGATCGTGGGGGATCTGTTCAGCCACGTCGGGATCGGCCACAGCACGCTGACCCCGCTGGAGTCGACCATCATCTGGCAACTTCGAGCGCCTCGGATGGTGTTGGGCCTGCTGGCCGGAGCGATGCTCGCCGTCGCCGGCGGTACCTACCAGGGCGTCTTCCGTAACCCCCTCGCCGACCCCTACCTCCTGGGCGTGGCCGCGGGTGCTGGTCTGGGCGCCACGGTGGCCATCGTGGACATCGGGTCGGGGACGTCGACTCCCACCTGGACGCCGCTGCTCGCGTTCGCCGGCGCCCTGGGCGCCGTCGCCGTGACCTGGGTCGTCGGGGGGCGCGGGCTTCGCGCGACGCCGTCGACGCTGATCCTCGCCGGCGTCGCCGTGGCGTCGCTGCTGACCAGCGCCCAGACCTATCTCCAGCAGTCGTCGACCGATTCGATCACCCGCGTGTACGTCTGGTTGCTCGGCTCGCTGGGGACCGCGAGCTGGCGTTCGGTGCTCCTGGTGCTGCCCTACGTCGCGGTGTGCACCGTGGTGTGCGTCGCCGCGGGCCGGGCTCTCGACGTGATGAGCGTGGGGGAGGATGAGTCGAGGTCCCTCGGCCTGCCGGTTCGCCGGGTCCGGCTCTTGGTCGTGGCGGCGTCGTCACTGGGCACCGCGGCGATCGTCTCGGCCGTCGGCCTGATCGGCTTCGTCGGGATCATCGTGCCCCACGTCGTGCGGCTGCTGGTTGGCACCTCCTACCGGCGCATCCTGCCCATCTCCGTGCTGGCGGGGGCGGCGTTCCTGGTCCTGGCCGACACCGTGGCGCGCACCATCGTCGCGCCCTCTGAACTGCCCCTGGGGGTCGTGACCGCGCTGGTGGGGGCGCCGGTGTTCGTGCTCATCCTCTCCGTGCGTCGTCCGGCGGTCCGGTGAACGCGGTCGTCGTCACCGGCCTCAGCGTGCGCGCGGGCGGGCGCGACCTCGTGTCCGACGTCTCGCTAGGCGTCGAGTCCGGGACCTGGTGCACGATCATCGGGCCCAACGGCGCGGGCAAGACGACCCTCGTCGAAGCGGTGGCCGGCCTGCGCCGGATCGGCGCGGGCTCGATCAGCCTGGAGGGGCGCGCGGTGGGCGAGCTGTCCGAGCGGGCCCGGGCGAAGATCGTCTCGCTGGTTCCCCAGCATCCCGAGGTGCCCGCGGGCATGGCGGTTCGCGAGTACGTCGCCCTCGGGCGCACGGCGCACCACGGTTTGCTCAGAGGTGCCAGCGTCCGCGATTGGACGGTCGTGGACGGGGTGCTGCGCCGCTTGGCCCTGGACGAATTCGCGCAGCGCGACGTGGTCACCCTGTCGGGCGGGGAGCGACAGCGCATGGTCCTGGGCCGGGCGCTGGCCCAGTCGACCCCGGTCATGGTGCTCGACGAACCGATCACCGGGCTCGACATGCGCCACCAGATCGAACTGCTCGAGCTGCTGAAGAAGGAGGTGGCGCAGGGCGGCCTGACCGTTCTGGCCACGTTGCACGATCTGACACTCGCCGGACAGTTCGCGGATCGGCTCGTCCTGCTCGACCACGGGCGGGTGGTCCTGGACGGTCGCGCCGCCGACGTGATCCGCAGCCCCGAGCTCAGCGTCGCCTACGAGATGGCACTGCGCGTGGTCGAGGTCGACGGCACCGACGTCGTCGTGCCCGCGAGGACCCGTCTGGATCCATCATGACGGCCGCCGCGCCCGTGCCGTCGAGGGGACGAGAAACGTCCGTCTCCTAGACTCGGGCAAAGCGTTGAAGGGAAGCCGTGCGGCGCACGCGAATCGTTGCCACGATCGGACCGGCCTCAGAGGGTGACCACGTCATCACCGCGCTGGTCGCGGCCGGGGTGGATGTCTTTCGACTCTCCATGGCGCACGGTGACATCGCGTCCAATCTCGAGCGGCTGCGCCGGATCCGGGCCTTGGCGCCCGACCTCGCGATCATGGTCGACATACCGGGGCCCAAGATCCGGGCCGGCTCATTCGGGACCTCCCCGGTCGAGTTGACCGTCGGCACCGAGATCGATCTCGAGGAGGGGGTGGGAAAGCCCTCCACCGCCCAGCGCATCGTCGTCGAGCGAGAGAACGTTCTGTCACTGCTGCGCGTTGGTGACGCCATCCACCTGGGTGACGGCGGGGTCTCCCTCGACGTGATCCAGTCGGGCAAGAAGGTTCGGACGATCGTGAGCTCGGGTGGCACCGCCATGGGCAAACCGGGTCTCTCGTTGCCCTCGTCGATCCTCAACGACCGGCTGCCCACCGACG
>DAIOGY010000161.1:0-3605 GCA_036745005.1 Acidimicrobiales bacterium
CCGAGATGACCGAGAAGAGCGAGGACCACTTCCACCGCAGCGAGTTTCGCTACGGAGCGCTGACGCGCAGCGTGGCCCTGCCCAAGGGCGTTGACGAGTCATCGATCACGGCGACCTACAAGGACGGCGTGCTCGAGGTCCGCATGGCCCTGCCCACGGGGATGACCAGCGACACGTCGCGCCGGATCAAGGTGCTGCGCTCGTAACAGTCGTGTGCGTCGCGGTGGCCGACCCAGCTCGATCCTCCCATCGGGACTGACTGATCGACCGGAATTGACCGGGCCACCGCGGCGCCGCGTAGTCGTTGCCGGGACGCCGGTTAGAACAGGGGGGTGAGTACGCGCCGACGGACCTCGCCGGCGCTTCGCCGCGGCGCGGCCGTCGTCATCGCGGGTGTGGCGTTCTACGTCGCGCTGCCCGCCCTGACGCGCGTCTGGTCCTCGTGGCCGCGCGTGACGACGCTTCGTCCCTGGTGGCTGGTGCTCGTGGTGGTGGCCGAGGCGACGAGCTTCCTGTGCGCGATCGCGCTCCTGCGCCTGGTGACGCGCGGGGCCAGTTGGTTCGCCGTCTCGTCGGCGCTGTTGGCGGGCAACGCCGTGACGAACACGGTGCCGGGAGGCGACGCCGTCGGCGCCGGCGTGACCTTCGCCATGTTGTCGGCGGCGGGCGTGAAGCGCGACCAGGTCGCGGGGGGGCTGGCGGCGTCGTCGGTGCTCAACGTCGCGGGACTGCTGATCCTTCCCGTCTTCGCGCTGCCGGCCATCGTGGGAGGCGCCCTCAACCCCGACCTCGCGCACGCCGCGGAGCTGGGCCTGGTCGGGTGCGGTCTCATCCTGGGCTTCGGCGCGGTGGTCCTCACCACGGACGCGCCGCTGCGCGCCATCGGACGAGGGCTGGGGTGGCTGATCCGGCGTTGGCCGCACCACCGGGACGTCGCCGACCTGCCGGAGCGCCTGGTCGCCCAGCGCGACATGGTGCGCGAGGACCTCGGGCGCAACTGGTGGGAGGCGATCCTCCTGATCGCCGGGCGCGTCGGCTTCGACTTCGCGAGCCTGCTCGCGGCGCTGCGCGCCACGGGCGCGCGGCCCCACCCCGCGGTCGTTCTGGTCGCCTACGCCGCCACCGCGGTCGTCGCGCTGGTCCCCCTGACCCCGGGTGGGCTCGGCATCGTCGAGGCGAGCCTCGCGGGACTGCTGGTGCTCGCCGGCGTGCCGAGCTCGCGCGCGGTCCTCGCCACCCTCGCGTTCCGCCTGGGCTCGTACTGGCTGCCGCTGATCGCGGGGGCCGCGTCCTACCTGATGTATCGACGGCGCTTCGGACCGGTGCGCGCGGAGGTCGATGCCGCGCCGCGGTGACCGACGCCAACCCGGCGGGCGCAGCGCCCGGGGCTAGCCTCGTGAGGATCGCCGAAGGGGTGCCCGTGACGTTTGAGACGCCGCAGCGTCGCGCGTCCGACTCCCATAGCGCGCGCGTGTTCCGGCGTGCCGACGCGAGCAACGTGCCGCTGCGCACGATCCTGGTCACGGTCGGCATCGTGGCGGGGGTCTATCTCGCGGGCCTGGTCCTCTACCGCCTGCGGGTGCTGGTGATGCTGACCCTGGTGGGCGCCTTCGTCGCGTTGATCCTCAACCCGATGGTCAACCGCCTGGAGCAGTGGCGCTTCCGCCGCGGCTGGGCCGTCGCCCTGGTGACCTTCGTGGCCCTGCTGGTCTTCGTGAGTTTGGCCTTCACCTTCGGCTACCCCCTGGTGAACGCACTGACGCACCTGTCCAAGTCGCTGCCGGCCTACGTGCAGAAGGCCGAGAGCGGGCGCGGATGGATCGGGCACCTGCTGCGCCACTATCACGTCGAGACGTGGATCCGCAAGAACTCCACGAAGCTGATCTCGCTGGCGCGCGGGCTGAGCCGACCCGCCCTGGCGCTGGGCCGTGGCGCCATCACGGTCCTGCTGGCCCTGCTGACGGTGTTCACCTTCGTCGTCCTGCTGCTGTTGGAGGCGCCCAAGGCGCGCCTGTGGGTGATCGCGAACCTGTCGGCGCCGCGCGCGGCGCGCCTGACGCGGCTGGGCGCCGAGGTGAGCCGGTCGGCCACCGGCTACGCCCTCGGCAACCTGCTGACGTCGATCGCCGCCGGACTGGTCGTCTTCGTCACCCTGCTCGTTCTCGGGGTGCCGTTCGCGCTGCTGTGGGCGCTGTGGGTCGCGCTGGTGGACTTCCTGCCGACGATCGGCGGGGCCCTCGCCGGGATCCCCACGGTGCTCTTCGCCTTCGGCCACTCGCTCTCGGCGGGCCTGATCACGCTGGTGGTCTTCCTCGCCTACACCCAGATCGAGAACCACGTGCTCAATCCGCTCGTCATGAGCCGCACCGTGCGCCTCAACCCGCTGTGGGTCTTCGTCGCGGTGCTCGTCGGGGCCGAGGTCGGCGCCTGGGTCGGCGGGCTGTTCGGCGGATTCATCGGTGTGCTGCTCGCGATCCCCTCGGCCGCGACGATTCACGCGATGATCCGCGAGCTGCGCCGCTCCGGCCCGGCGCTGAGCTCCCCGCCCGGCGCGTAGCGCCGCGCCCGTGGCGCCCGACCGCGACGAAGCGCGACGCGCGGCGCCGCAGGGTGTGAGCGCGGTGCTCTTCAGGGGTTCGCGGCGCCACGGTGACGGGGCGACGGGCCTCGTGGTAGAACCAGACCTTGGCGGCTTCGGCCAGCCCCAGGTAGACCACCACCATCGCCATCAGCCAGGCGAAGAAGCTCAGGGGCAGGGGGGCGAAGCCGAGCACGTGGGCGAGTCCCGTGAACGGCAGGACCGCGCCGAAGGTCGCCATGGCCGGCGGCACGATCGCCATCGCGCGCCCCGGCCGACTCGTGAAGAACGGGACGCGCCGGGTGCGGATCACGTAGATGACGAGGGTCTGGGTGGCCAGGGACTCGACGAACCACCCGGAGCGGAACTCGACGTGACCGGCGTGCAGGGCCACGAGCATCACCCAGAACGTGGCGAAGTCGAAGATCGAGCTGATAGGCCCGAAGATGCCCATGAAGCGCCGGATGAACCTCATGTCCCAGGCGGCCGGTCGACGCAGCGCCTCGGCGTCGACCCGGTCGGTCGGAATGACCATCTGGCCGGCGTCGTAGAGCAGGTTGTTCAGCAGGATCTGACTGGGCAGCATCGGCAGGAACGAGAGGATCGCCGACGCCCCGGCCGCGCTGAACATGTTGCCGAAGTTCGACGAGGTCGCCATGAAGACGTACTTCATCGTGTTGGCGAAGATGCGCCGGCCCTCCATCACCCCTTCGGCCAGGACGCCCAGGTCCTTGTCGAGCAGGACGACGTCCGCCGCGTCCTTGGCGACGTCGGTGCCCGAGTCGACCGAGATGCCCACGTCGGCGTGGTGCAGGGCGACGGCGTCGTTGACGCCGTCGCCGAGGTAGGCGATGTCGCGCCCGGTGCGACGCGCGACCTTTATGATCCGCGACTTCTGGTCCGGGCCGATCCGCGCGAACACCGTGGTGACCGGGATGGCCGCCGCGAGGTCGTCGTCGCTCAAGGCGGCGACCTGGACGCCGGTCAGGACGCCTCGGTTGGCGAGTCCGATCTCTCGGCACACCGA
>DAIOGY010000162.1:0-2395 GCA_036745005.1 Acidimicrobiales bacterium
GCGTCGGTAGCATGGGGCCGTGGACGACTTCCACCAACTGCGCCGCGGAGCCCGGGACGCCACCTTCCCGCGCGAGCTGGGCGCCTCCGAGGCGACGTCGCGCCGGGCGCTCGCACGCTGTCGCATCAACATGGATCCCTCGACGACGGCCCTGGTCGCGGCCAACGCCATGAACAAGGGCGACGTGCTGGCGACGGCGCGCGTCGCGGGAGTGCAGGCGGCGAAGTTCGCGGCGACGCTGCTGCCGATGGCCCACCCGGTGCTGGTGGGCAACGTGCACGTCAACTTCACGATCGCCGACAGGCACATCGACGTCGAGGCCAGCGTCGACACCGTCGACCGCACCGGGGTCGAGATGGAGGCCCTCACCGCGGTCACCGTGGCCGCGCTCACCGTCTACGACATGTGCAAGTCGAGCGACCGGACCATGACCATCGAGGCGGTGGCCCTCTGGGAGAAGTCCGGCGGTCGATCCGGGACGTGGCGCCGCGAAGAGGCCCTCGAGTCGCCGAGCGACGCCGAGGCCCCGCCCCGTCATTCGTAGCGGACCGCGCGGGCGCCCGGTACCCTTCGGGGGGTCGAGGGAGGACCGTGGCGGGCATTCGAGGTGAGGTGGAGGGCCGTCGGGAGCGGCTGATCGCTCTGGTCCTTCTCCTGCAGGGCGCGTCGCGCCACGCCCCGCTGTCCCAGGAGACGATCGTCGCCAACCTCAAGGTCGACGAGTTCCCCGTCGGCGCCAAGGGGCCGCGCAAGATTCGCGCCTACGAGGGCAGCGCGGTGGCGGTGCGCCAGAAGTTCGAGCGCGACAAGGCCGACATCCGCGAGCTGGGCTTCCAGATTGAGACGCTGAACCTCGACGACGGCACCGTGGGCTACTGGATCGACCCGCGCGGCGCGTACGCCCCGCCCTTGCACTTCACCGACGAGGAGGCCCGGGTCGTCCAGCTGGCCCTGCGCCTCTACGGCTTCGGCGCCAAGGGCGCCTTCAGCGTGTTCGCCGACGCGCCGGGTGGCGACGGGGGCCTGGAGTTCTCGAACTACTACACGCCGGTGCTGCACGCGCTCAAGGCGCGGCGCCGGCTGAGCTTCGGCTACCACTCGTCCGCGCACAAGACCCGGGTCGTCGAGCCGTTGCTCATCGAGGTGTTTCGCGGCACGCCGTACCTGGTGGCGCGCGTCGCCGGCACTGACGAGGTGAAGGGTTATCGCTTCTCGCGCATGACCACGACCCCGGTGGTTCTCCCCGACACCTTCGACGCCGACGACGAGACGCTCGGGATCGCGTCGTCGTGGCGGCCGGAGTTCACCAAGACCCCCACGCCGGTCGACGTCGTAGTCGAGACCAACGAGACCTACGGCGACCTGCTGGTGAGCCACTACCCCGACGCGGTATCGGCGGGCAAGCGCCCCGGTCGCGTCGAGGTGGGACTGCGTTTCGACAGCCAGTGGGCCGCCATGCGCTTCCTGCTCGAGGCCGCCGACCGGGTGAGCGTGAGGAGCCCGAAGGCGCTGCGCGAGGCCATGGCCGAGTGGGTGACGACGGTGAACCGCGGCGAGGCGCCCGACCCGGCGACCATCGCGTTCCCCGGTGCGAGCGGCGCGGACGTGCTCGGTCAGACGCTCCAGCTCCTGCACGCCGTCTACCTGTCCGAGGACGGACTGCGGATCAGCGAACTGGCCGCGCGCTTCTCGCTGGATCCCGCCCTCGTGCGCCTGATCATGGACCGGCTGGTGGCCCTCCAGCCCTTCGGCAACCAGGCGGGCTACCTGACCCATGTCCTGAAGGAGTGCGACGACTGGGACGACGAGGAGCACGACGACTCCACCTACCGCGCGGACTTCAGCGACACGCCGCGGGGCGAGCCCGAGCCCTCGCCCTTCCTCCTGCGAGACCTCGTGGAACTAAACGTCGCGCTGCGCGAGGCCTCGCGCGCCTACGCCGATCCGTCGATCTTCTCGGCCATCGAGAAGATCGAGTCGGCGGTCGCCCAGTTCGTCCACGTCGACTCGGTCACCGACGAGCCCTGGCTCGCTGAGGTGCGTGCCGCGCTCGACGCCCACCAGCAGATCAAGATCGACTACGCGACCGGCCTGGAGAACGAGGCGCACGAGCGCTGCATCGAGCCGCGCGAGATCCGGGTGCTCAACGGGCACGCCCTGGTGCGTGCCTACTGCACGACGCGCCGCGACTGGCGAACCTTCCGCGTCGACCGGATCGTGCGCGTGCTGGCCAAGTCGCCCGTGACCGAGACCCGCCCACCCGACCCGGTGGCCAACTGGCTCACCCAGGTCGGCGAAGAGGGAGTGGAGGTGGTCGTCGTCGTGGAGCCGTACCGCCGTTGGCTATTCGAGCCCCTGCCCAGCGCGCGATGGGCGGTCCTTGACGACGGGCGCC
>DAIOGY010000162.1:2405-3544 GCA_036745005.1 Acidimicrobiales bacterium
GCTTTCGCCTGTCCGTCGAGGACTTCCTGGACAACCTGATGCTCCAGGCGGGCGCCGGCGCCGTTGTCGCGACGCCGCGCTTCGCGGACGCCGGGCACGCGCTGGCCAGACGGATCGCCGAGCGTCTCTAGCGCGACCGTTGCACCCCTGGGAGGTGGGGTGCTGCGGGTCTTCGTTCGCCGGTCGCGCGACGCGACGTACCTCACGAGGGACCCGGCCCTCGAGCTCGACGGCGTGCGCGAGGGCGGTCCCGCGTGGTGGCTGCGCGACGGCGCGGGCCGCGACGTGGAGGGGGTCTTCACCTCGACGCCGCGTTCGAGCGTCGTCGGCTACGACCTGGTCATCGCGGCCCCGCGACCGATCTCGATACTGGTCGCGCTCGACGCGCGCCACGGGCCCGACGTGGTGCGAGCGCACCGGGCGTCGGTGGGCGCCGCCCTGGACTACCTCGAGCAGCGAGCCCTCGTCGTGCGCGATCGCCGCGCCGGCGACGACACCGACCTCGCGGCGCGATGGGGGAGCGTCGTCGGCTTCACCCACGGGCTGAACCGGCACGGCGAGCCGCACCTGCACGACCACGTGCTCGTGGGGGCGCGCCCGGCGGGCGCGATGAGCGTGCTCGACGGACGCTCGCTCTTCGCGCACGTCGGCGCCGCCGACGCCCTCTATCGCGCGTCGCTTCGCCACGAGGTCGCGGTGCGCACCCCGTGGCGGCCGTGGCGCTCCTTTCGCGGCGTCGAGATGGTCGACGGCCTCGATGAGGGGTTCCGCGAGCTGTGGGGGGGACACCACGGCGAGCGCGGAGAGAAGCTCCATTGGACCCGCGAGGAGACGTGCGAGCGATGGCGCCGCGACCTCGAACGATTCGTCGAGGCGGGAACGGTCGCCGCGCCGGATGAGCGCGGCACCCTGGACGAGCACGCCTTCGCCGGCGCCCTCGAAGGCGTCTTCTCGCCGACGCGACGGCACCTGGTCGCCGCGTGGGCCGACGCCGCGGTCTTCGGGCAGTCACCGCGCGACATCTCGGCGGCGCTCGACAACCTGTACCCTCGGCTGCGCGACGCGCGCGGTGTGCGCGAGCCGGGGCTCGCGATGTCCGAGGCGCGCATGACCGGCCGGGTCCGCGAACGCGGGCCCCG
>DAIOGY010000163.1:0-3513 GCA_036745005.1 Acidimicrobiales bacterium
CCTGTTCCCTCCTTGTAGCCCCAGTGGGCGGCGATCCCGTGCTCGGCGCGCCGGTGCATCTCCTGGGTGCGGATCTGGATCTCGAGCGGCTTCACGCGAGGGCCGACGACCGTCGTGTGCAGCGACTGGTAGAGGTTGAACTTCGGCGAGTTGATGTAGTCCTTGAATCGGCCCTGGACCGGGGACCACAGCGCGTGGATGGCCCCGAGCACCGCCCAGCAGTCGCGCTCCTCGTCGACGACGACGCGCAGGCCCACCAGGTCGAAGATCTCGTCGAACTCCTTGCCGCCGATCACCATCTTCTCGTAGATGCTCCAGAAGTGCTTCGGGCGCCCGCGCACGTCGCCCTTGATCGAGAACGAGTCGAGCTTGGCGCTCAGCGTCTCCATGACCTCGCTCAGGTAGACCTCGCGCTCGGGGGCGCGCGCCGCGACCATCTGCTCGATCTCGGCGTAGCGCTTGGGGTGCAGCGTGGCGAAGCTCAGGTCCTCGAGCTGCCACTTGACCTGCTGGACGCCCAGGCGGTGCGCCAGGGGCGCGTAGACGTCGAGGGTCTCCTGGGCGATGGCGCGCTGGCGGCTCATCGGCATCACCGAGATCGTGCGCATGTTGTGGAGCCGGTCGGCCAGCTTGATCAGCAGCACGCGCCAGTCCTGGGCCATGGCGATGAACATCTTGCGGATGGTGGCCGCCTGCTGGGCCTCCTTGGAGTCGAACTCCAGGCGGTCGAGCTTGGTGACGCCGTCGACCACCGCGGTGACGCGGTCGCCGAACTCGCGGCCCAGCCACTGGGTCGTCACGCCGGTGTCCTCGACCGCGTCGTGCAGCAGCGCGGCGGCGATGGTGGTCTCGTCCAGGCCCAGGTCGGCCACGATGTCGGCGACGGCAATCGGGTGGGTCACGTAGGGCTCGCCGGTGCGGCGCAGCTGGCCCTCGTGCGCGGCGATGGCCGCCAGGCCGGCGCGGCGGATCAGGTCCTCGTCGCCGTCCTCGTGGTAGCCGAGGAACCGCGTGATCAGGCGCTCGACCGCGTTGACCAGCGCGGGGTCCGCCGGGGCGCGCGACGCCATGCTCACCATGGGGTCAGCCTACCGGCGCCCTACCGCCGTTTCCGCTTACGCGCGCGCGCCTGGAGCGGCTCGACCCTCACGCCACCCTTGAGCACGCCGCGCGGCGCGACCGTCGTGGTGAGCGTGCGCTGGGGACCGTCGCTGGACAGCACCGCGGCGGCGGCCGGCGTCAGGGTCTGACGATCGGCGCGGGCGCTGACGCGCGCGGCCAGCTCGCGGAAGCGCGGCTCGCGCTCCTTGAGCAGCGACAGCAGCGGGCTCGCGATGAAGATCGACGAGTACGCGCCCGAGAACAGCCCGACCGTGAGCGCGAGGCCGTAGTTCTGCAGCGTCGTGGCGCCCAGGATGTAGGCGCCCACCACGAGCACCGACAGCACCGGCAAGATCGCCACCAGCGAGGTGTTGATCGAGCGCGCCAACGTCTGGTTCATCGACAGGTTGACCATCTCGGCGTAGCTCATGTCGCCGCCCTTGAGCACCGTGCTGGCGTTGTCGCGCACGCGGTCGAAGACCACCACCGTGTCGTAGAGCGAGTACCCGAGGATGGTGAGCAGGGCGATCACCGTGTCCGGGGTGATCTGGAAGCCGAACAGCGAGTAGACCCCGACCGTGACCAGCAGGTCGTGGACCATGGCGATGAAGGCCGCCAGGGCCATCTTCGGCTCGAAGCGCACGCTGATGTAGAGGACGACCGCGATGAAGAACACGATGAGGGCCTCGAGCGCGCGCTTCGTGATCTGGCCGCCCCAGGTCGGTCCGACGCTGGAGGTCGAGACCTGGATCGGATTGACCCCGGCGGCCTTGGCCATGGCGTTGACGACGGCGTTGGTGATATTCGTCTGCTGGGTGGTCGAGAGGCTGTTGAGGTCCGCCGTCACCTGGTAGGTCTTGCCACCCAGCTCCTCGATGACCGGCTGGGTGAGCCCGGCCCGGGTCACCGCGGCGTTCATCGCCGCGATCGACGAGTGCGGCGCCAGCACCTCCCAGGAGCTGCCGCCCTTGAAGTCGATGCCGAAGTTGAAGCCGCGGATGCCCAGCGACGCCAGGCCGGCCACGATGATCACCATCGAGATCGTGAACCACGTGCGCCGGCGCCCGACGAAGTCGACGGTGGTGAGGCCCCGGTAGAGGCGGCCGAAGGGGTTGTACGTCGCGGTGTCCTTGACGGTCTCGTCACTCACTGGGCACCACCCCCGGGCGCACGCCCGCGGCCAGCGAGAGCGCCGACGTGGAGTCCGAGCCGCGCCGTCCGAGCAGGATCACCATCGGGCGCGTGAAGTACCAGGTGATGAAGACGTCCATCAGCGTCGAGAGGCCGAGGAAGAAGGCGAAGCCGCGCACGTCGCCCACCGCGATCAGGTAGAGCAGGACGGCCGCCAGGAGGCTCACCGTGTCCGCGGCCAGCACCGTGCGCCAGGCCGAGCGGAAGCCCCGGTCCACGGACGTGCGGATCGAGCGGCCCGAGCGGGCCTCGTCCTTTAATCGTTCGAAGTACACGATGTAGCTGTCCACCGTGATGCCGATCGACACGATGATGCCGGTGACGCCGGCCAGCGAGAAGGTCGGGGCGAAGGCGGTATGGCCCAGCGCCGAGATGATCGCCCACAGCAGCGCCGCCGTGACGCTGAGGCCGAGGATGATGACCAGGCCGAGCGCCCGGTAGTACGCGATCGTGTAGAGCAGCACGAGCGCCAGGCCCACCAGACCGGCGCCGAGGCCGGCCACCAGCGCGCTGTGGCCCAGGGTCGGCGAGACCGTCACGGTGTTCAGGGCCTGGAGCCGCACCGGGAGCGCGCCGAACTCCATGGCGATGGCCAGCGCCTTCGCCGACGACTCGGTGAAGGAGCCCGAGATCTGACCGGACCCGGCGAAGCTGGTGAAGGAGTTCTGGGTCGGTTGGATGAGCGGCGCCGACTGGACCACGCCGTCGAGCTCGATCGCCAGCTGCTGGTGGAAGTTGGCCTTGGCCACGGCGTCCCACTCGGGGCTGCCGGTGGAAGTCAGGTTGTAGTTGACGACCCACGCGCCCACCTGGTCCTGCTGGGCGACGGCCTTGGAGATCGCGGTGCCGGTCAGCTGGGACGGGCCGAGCACCAGACGAACGCCGCGTTGGCCGAGCAGCGGCAGGAGGACCTCATCGGGCTTGAAGTCCTTGTTCGACGGGGTCGTCGCGAGATTGGTGAACGCGGGGTCGGGCGGGATCGACGAGTTGTAGGTGTAGCCGGCCGCCGAGTTCGGGTTGACGGCGACGTTGAGGTTGGCGGCGCTCAGCGTGTACTGGGGGGCGCAGGTGGGCAGCTTGCCCGGAGCGACCGGCGTGAGCTTCGTGCCGGTCGCGGCCTCGCACAGGACGGGCCGGAAGAGCAGCTGGGCGGTCTCGCCCATGATGGACAGGACTTTTTTTGTGTCCTTGACGGCGAGCACCGAGACCACGACGTTCTTG
>DAIOGY010000164.1:0-3436 GCA_036745005.1 Acidimicrobiales bacterium
GCGGTCGACGTCGTGGAGCCAGAGGTTGAGCGCCGAGGTCACGGTGACGCCATGGGCCTCGAGGTCGAGCACGTCGTCGCGGCGCCGAGGGATGCCCGGACTCTTGAGGACGACCTCGCAGCCCAGCAGCGCCTCGTGACCTCCCCGGCCGCTCGCCAGCGCCCCGGCGACGTCGGCGTCGTCGACGAGGACGCAGCGCACGCCCAGCTGGTCGAGGCGCGCGGCGGCGGCGCGCCCCTCGAGTCCGTAGCCGAAGACCCCGACCCGCCTCCCGGCGAGGTCAGCGAAGCCAGTGGGCCGGAACACGGGTCGGTCCGAGGGGGGTGAGCAGGTCGTCGAAGGCGGCGCGCGCCGGGGCGGACCGCGAGATCTCGTGAAGGTGGGCGACGTCGCGCCACTCCGCCAGCTCGCACACGCGCGCGAGCGCGACCGCGCTCTCGTCGGGGTCGCCCACGCACTCGAAGGGCTTGTGGCGTTCGCCCAGGCCGACGAGGGTGCGCAGCTGGGTCTCGCGGCGCACGTCGGCCAGAGGCTCGCCGCCCAGCATGGTCGCCAGCGTCGCGCGCGCCACGAAGGGCGCCAGGACGAGCGCGACGAAGAGGCACTTGTCGCACTTCAGGCACCAGGTCGTCGCGCGGCTCGCCGGCTCCTGGGCGAACGCCCGGTTGCAGCTGCGAAAGACGCCGTGGTACGCGGTGAGCTCGGCGAACTCGCGCGCGACCCAGAGCTCGCTGCGATCGCGCAGGAAGCTGGCCACGGCGAGGCCCGATCCGATGGCCTCGTCGAGGGCCGCGCCGAGAACGAGCTCGGCCTCCCAGGACTTGCTCCATTGGTGGTTGACCTCGCGCCCGTGCGCGATCAGGTTGGCGGCGGAGGCGGAGTACTCGTTGCTCATGACGACGCCGCCGCCACCGCGGGCCACCGCGGCCGTCGCGGCGAGCAGGGTCACCATCGCGGTGACCGGCACGTGGCCGGCGAAGCCGCCCGCGTCGACGAGACCCGGGTCGAGCTCGCGCGTCGCGCGCACCACGTCGCGCCCCGTGACCGCGGCCGTCGCCTCGAGCGCGTCGAAGCGCCCCGCGCCCGGGCTCACCACGAGGAGCGACTGGTCGACGAAGGGCGACAGCCGCTCGAGCGTCACGATCGAGTCGATGCCGCCCCCGAAGGGGGTGAGCACGCGGCCCGGGTCGAGCCGGGCGTCGGGCTGGGGCGCGGCCGACCCGCCGGTCACCTCGACGTCGTCGAGGTCGAGGTCGTTGCGGAACGCGAACTCCGCGAGCCCGTCGCGCAGGGCCGCGTCGAGCAGGGCTCGAGCGCCCGGTCCGACCGGCGTGTCGGCGAGGTCGACGACCCGCGCGGCGCCCACCTTGTAGTAGGAGAGCCCCGCGACGAGGTACCAGAGTCGAGCCGCCGCGCGCGCCGCCTCGTCCAGCTCGTCGACGCCGTCGAAGGTGACGACCTCGCGGAAGGAACGCCCGTCGAGCTCGTAGCGCCCGACCAGCCGGGCTCCCTCCACCTCGAGGCCGGCGTACCGGAAGAGCTGGGCGCGCGGGGGCGCGCTCGCGTCGGTCATGGCGCCCTCATGCTAGGACCCCTCGCCACGAGGGCGAAGCGGCCACTGGGCCGATGAGCCCGATCGCTGAAGAACTGGCCGCCGCCGTCGGTCACCTCCCGCGTGACATAGATATGGTCATCGACGACGCCCAGGCCGCGCAGTTGGTGGACCGCGACACGTCGCAGGTCCAACCGGCTGCGGTCGCCGCCGTCGCTCACGAGCGCGCCGGGCACCGCGGCGAAGTGCTCGGCCACCTCGGGACCGACCTGATAGGCGCCGACCGAGATCGCCGGGCCCAACAGGACGTGCAGGAGGGCGGGCTGGGCGAAGAGGGCCACCGCGTTGCCCAGCACGTCCGCCACGAGGCCGCGCCAGCCGGCGTGCACCACGGCGACGCGCGACGAGGACGGGTCCACGACGAGCACCGGCACGCAGTCCGCGACCATCACGGCGATCGCCACTGAGGGGTCGCGCGTGACGAGCCCGTCGGCGCTCACGTCGTCGACGAGCTGGTCGGCGTCCACGACGTCGCTGCCGTGCACCTGTTGCGCCGTGATGAATCGATCGAGGTCGACGCCGGCCGCCGCGGCGACCCGGCGCCGGTTCTCACCGACGCACGCCGGGTCGTCGCCCACGTGCTCGGCCAGGTTGAGGGTGTCGTACGGGGTGGCGCTCACCCCGCCGGACCGGTCGGTCACGAAGGCGTCGACACCTAAGGGGGTCAACGCGTCGGCGACCAGGACGGTCAGGGCGCCGCGGCGCGCCGGGGTCAGCGTGATGTCGACTGGCACGCCGAACAGATCCCGTTCAGTTCCAAGACGTGACGTAGGTCGCCGTAGCCGTAGCGCTCGGCGATCTCGCTCGACCACTGCTCGAGGTGGGGCGCGTCGACCTCGACGGTCGCCCCGCACCGGCGACAGGCCAGGTGGTGGTGGTGCGCGTCGATCACGCAGCGTCGAAAGAGACTCTCGCCCCGATCGGTCATGACGACGTCCACGTCACCGGTGCCGGCCAGCTTCTTCAACTGGGCGTACACGGTCGCCAGCGCGATGCGTCCGCCGTCACGCTCGATGAGGGCGTGCAGCTCCTGGGCACTGATGAAGCCCTGCACCCGTGAGAGGACGCCGATGACCTCTCGCCGCTGGGCGGTGTTGCGCTCCGTCACACCCCCAGCGTACTGGCGCTGGAGTTGCTTTCTGGAACGATTCCATATAGCGTGACTGGAATGATTCCACACTCTCGGAGTTCGCCGGCTCGGTCGGCGCCAGCTCGCCCTCGTCGGCTCGTCGCCGGTGTCGCGCTCGTCGCTGCGGCGTTGAGCTCGCTGGGCTGCGGTGCGGCTCCGGCGTCGGCGACGGGCGGGTCGGGTGTGGTCAACGCCGTCGGCGCGGAGAACGAGTACGCGAACGTGATCGCCCAGATCGGGGGGCGCTACGTGCACGTCAGCGCGGTGATGAGCAACCCGGCGACCGACCCCCACACCTACGAAGCGAGCACCGGCGTGGCCCAGCGCATCGCGCGGGCCCAGCTCATCGTCCAAAACGGAGTCGGCTACGACACCTTCATGTCCCAGCTCGAGTCCGCGTCCGCGAACGCGGGCCGCAAGGTGATCGTGGTTCAGCATCTCCTGGGCCTGGCGTCGTCGACGAGAAACCCGCACCTGTGGTACAAGCCCGGGGTCATGACATCGGTGGCCACGAGGATCGAAACGGATCTCGTGGCGCTGGCGCCGGGTCACTCCAGCTACTTTGCCCGACGACTTGACGAGTTCCGCGCGTCAATGGACACCGTCACGACGGCGATCGCCTCCTTCCGGACGAGGTTCGCCGGCGCCAAGGTCGCCACGAGCCCGATCATCGGAACGACGACGGGCATGCGCGA
>DAIOGY010000165.1:0-3404 GCA_036745005.1 Acidimicrobiales bacterium
CGAGCGCCGAAGGCTGAGGCTCAACGCGTCGCGCCGGGGTCAGCGCCGCGTGCCCGCCCATGCGCGCGACCCGGATGAGGGTTCGCTACGTTGGTCTCGACGCGCGCGAGCGGACCACGCCCGCCGGCGTCGAACAACGAGTGCGCCCCTCGCTCATCACGGGTCCGGCGCAGCCGACGGAGTCGATCAGGCGGCGAGGAGCGACGTGCGAGAGTTGACCGCCGAGGTGTGCTCGGGCGACGCGTACTTCCTGGGCGAGGGCTGCCGCTGGGACGAGGTGCGCGCCGAGCTCTACTGGGTGAACATCTACGACGGGCAGTTCTTTCGCGCCCGGGCCGACGGGTCACGCGTTGACGTGGTCGAGCACTACGACCTCGGCGGATCGGTCGGGGTCGTCGCGCCCTACGCGCGCCGCGACGAGGGTTGGATCGTCGCCCGGGACCGATCGCTCTGGCACCTCAGTGAAGGCGGCGAGACGGACCACCTCGTCGACCTCGAGGCCCCGGGCGACGTGCGCGTGAACGACGGAGCGGCCGACCCGTGGGGGCGGTTCTGGATCGGCACCACGGCCCACGACGCCGCCCCGGGACGCGCCGCCCTCTACCTCATGGACTCCCCGGGGACGGTCTCTATCGTGCGCACGGGGCTGACGACCTCGAATGGACTGGCCTGGAGCCCGGACCGGCGCACCATGTACTACGTGGACAGCGGTCCGGCGATCGTCTACGCCTTCGACGTCGACGACCGGGGCCAGCCGGGCGCCCAGCGGATCTTCGCCCAGCTGGACCCGGCGGCGGAGGGCTCGCCCGACGGGTTGTGCGTGGACGTCGAGGGCGGGGTCTGGGTGGCGTTGTGGGGCGGAGGGTCGGTGCGCCGCTACGCGCCGGACGGCGAGGTCATCGCCCGGGTCCAGGTCGGCGCGTCCCAGCCCTCGTCGTGCGCGATCGGGGGCGCGAACGCCACCACCCTGTACGTGACGACGGCCCGCGAAGAGCTCTCCGAGGAGTCGTTGGCCGGCGAGCCGCTCGCCGGGCGCCTCTTCTGCGCCGACGTCGGCGTGCCGGGCCAGCCCCTCGACTCCTACCGGCCCGACGCGGGCGCCTGACCGCGTTACGAGTCGGCGCGCACCTGGTGGGCGAAGGGGAAGTGGCTGGTCGACTGGCGCGTGTCGTCGTTGCCGATCGTGAACGCCTCGTAGCCGCCGAGCCCCTCGACGCGCGCCAGGACCTCGTCGCCACCGACGCACAGCGCGGTGGCCAGGGCGTCGGCCAGGCCCAGGTCGGGTCCGACCACGCTGGCCGAGGCGACGGCGGTGGCACGCCCTCTTGTTCGGGGGTTGATCAGGTGGTCGCCGCGCTCGTACGTGCCCGACGTCGCGATGGCGCCGCGCAGCTCGACCACGCAGGCCAGCTCCATCGGCGAGTCGGGACGGACCACGCCGACCCGGAAGACCTCGTGGCTCGACGGACCGCCGAAGGTCGCGATGTCCCCGGCGGCGCTCACCATCACGCCGTCGAGGCCGCACCCGCGCAGCTCGTCCAGGGCGCGTTGCCCGGCCCAGCCCTTGACGTACCCGGAGGGGTCGACCCCGCCCGGCAACGCCCACGGGTCGAACCATCCAGCGGAGATCTCGCGGGCGCCGCGGCAGGCCTCGAGCACCTCGGCCACCTCGGGCGGGGCCTCGCCGAGCGTGATCTCGCCGCGGCGAAGGCGGCTGAGAACGCTGGAGGGCTTCCACGTCGAGAAGACCTTGTCGGCCGCGTGCAGTGCGGTGACCGCCCGGGCGAGGTAGGGGAGCACGCCCGACGGAGAGATGCCGCCCTCGCGATAGAGGTCGATGGTCACGACCGTGCCCATGACGATCTCCTGGTGATGGATCGTGGCGGGGTGCGACTCCGGGCTCACTTCAGCCCCAGTTGCTTGAGTGCTCCGAGCAGCGAGGTGTAGAAGCCCTCCGACGTGTACGTGGCGCCCGACACCCCCTGGATGTTCGAGCTCTGGGCCGCCATCACCTGCTGGATGAGCATCGGAATCGACTGCTGGTCGATCGACTGGCTGCGCGGATTGCCGCCGTCACTCAGCGAGGCGATGGAGACCGACGAGATCGTCGATCCGGAGGCGGTGACCTTCACGCTGAGCGTGCCGAAGAAGTAGTTGACCGACGGCCCCGTGGCCGATCGCACCGTGGCGGCGACGGTGGTGCTGGGGGCGACGGTCGTCGTGGGTGACGGTCGGGTGGGGACGGTGGTCGGCGCCGACGTCACGTGCGTCCTCGGCACCGTCGTCGGCACCGTCGTCGCGGGTGGCCGGCCCGCGGCGGTCGTGGAGGTGGCGGGAGACCTGGTGGTCGTTGTGGGTTGGGTCCCCAGGGCACCGAGCGAGATGGCGGCGGGCGCGGAGCGAAAGCTCAGCACCCCAGCCAGCCCGAGCACGGTGCCGGTCAGGACGAGGGGCGCGCGTCGCACTCGGCTCCTAGAAGGTGAACGTTTCATAGTGGATCTGCTCGCGCGGCACTCCGAGCGCGAGCGCCGCTGCCACGACCTGGGTCGTGAATCCGTCGGGGCCGCACACGTAGAGGTCGCTCTGGGTGATCCCCGGCACGAAGTCGGCCAGCGCCCCGGCGTCCACGGTGACCTCGTCGCGCGAGCCGACGAGCTCGTGGAACACCCCGTGGCGCTGAGCGACGAGGCCGGCGACCTCGTCGCGATGGACGACGTCGCCCGGTGTCGACGCCCGCACCAGGACGGTCACCGTGACGTAGGCGGGGAGGTCCTCTAACAGGGCCCGCAGCGGGGTGATCCCGACGCCCGCGCCGACCAGGACGACCCGGTCGCTCGTGCGGGCGTGGCGGGTGAACGTGCCGTAGGGACCCTCAAGGAACACGCGGGTACCCGGCTTGAGGTGCGCGAGCGCGCTCGACTGGTCGCCGAGGCCCTTGACGGTGACGCGCAGGAACGGCGGGCGCGGCATCGCCGAGAGCGAATAGGGGTGGCTGTGCCACCAGAGGCCGGGGGAGAAGAACCGCCACTGGAAGAACTGTCCGCCGGACACCGCCAGGCGCGAGAGTCGCCGGCCCGACACGGTGAGCGAGTAGACGCCCGGGGCCTCGGCGACCACGCTGGCCACCCGCAGTCGCCAACGCAGGTTGTTCACGACCGGCAGGGCCACGCGGCTGGCCACGACCAGGGCTACCGCACCGATCCAGAGGCCGACCCAGAGCTGTCGCATGAGCGGGTGGGCCAAGAACATGACGCCGGTGCGGATCTGATGGGCGAAGGCCAGGGCGAGCGCGAGATAGACGTACAGGTGCACCACCCACCAGGTCTCGTACTTCATCTTCTGGCGAGCGAGGCGGTACGACGAGATACCGGCCATCACGAGCAGACCGAAGCCCACCAGGGCGG
>DAIOGY010000166.1:0-3390 GCA_036745005.1 Acidimicrobiales bacterium
ATGATCGCGGGCGGCGGCTCGGTGGGCACGGCCATCGCGCTCGACCTCGTGGACCGCCACCACGACGTCACCCTGCTCGAGCAGGTGTCGGCGACCGCCGAGAAGATCCGGGCTCTCCTGCCCGGCGTGAACGTGATGGCGGCCGACGCGTGCGAGTACGCCAACCTGGCCGCGGCCGACCTGCGCTCGGTCGACGTGGTGATCGCCGCCACCGGCGACGACGAGGACAACCTCGTGGTGAGCTGGCTGTCCAAGCAGGAGTTCGGTGTGCCGCGCGTCATCTCGCGCATCAACAACTCGCGCAACGAGTGGCTCTTCAACGAGTCGTGGGGCGTCGACGTCTCGGTCTCCACGCCGGCGCTCATCACGTCGCTCGTCGACGAGGCGGTCGAGGTCGGGGCGATCGTCAAGCTGATGGACCTGGCCCACGGGCGCATGAAGCTGATCGAGGTGACCCTCGCCCCGGACGCGCCCGCCGTCGCCCAGAAGCTCACCCTCGATGAGCTGCGGCTCTCGGACGCGGTGTGCGTGGTCGCGGTCGTGCGCAGCGACCAGCCGATGGTCCCCAACGACTCGATGCGCTTCCAGGAGCACGACCACGTGATCCTCATGGCTCGCGACGACGCCGCCGCCGAGGCCGCCGCCGCCTTCGTCGGCTGAGGCGCCGCGCAGCGCGGACCTAGCATTGCAGCGTGCGCGCCGCCTTCTTCGACCTCGACAAGACGGTCATCGCGAAGTCCTCGATGGTGGCGCTCGGCCCGGAGTTCCACGCGCGCGGGCTCCTGCACCGGCGCACCCTGGTGTGGGCCGTCGTGAGCCAGATGATGTTCAACCGCTTCGGCGCCGACGATGAGAAGTTGTCCAAGATCCGCGAGTCGGTCCTGAAGGTCACCAAGGGCTGGGACCGCGAGGAGGTCCGGGCCCTGGTCGAAGAGACGATCAACGAGGTCATCGAACCCCTCATCTACGACGAGGCCATCGAGCTGATTGACCAGCACCTCGGCGAGGACGACGAGGTCTACATCGTGTCCATGGCGCCCGAGGAGATCGTCGGCCCCTTCGCCGAGCTGCTCGGGATCACCGGGTTCATCTCGTCCAAGGCCCGCATCGACGAGGAGGGCAAGTACACCGGCGAGATGGAGTTCTTCGCCCAGGGCGAGGGCAAGGCCGTCGCCATCCGCGCCCTGGCCGCCGAGCGCGGCATCGACCTGGCCGACTCGTTCGCCTACTCCGACTCGGCGACCGACGTGCCCATGCTCGAGTGCGTGGGCCACGCCTTCGCGGTCAACCCGGACCGGGCGCTGGGCAAGGTCGCGCTCGAGCGCGAGTGGCCGACGCTGAGCTTCACCCACAAGGTGCGCGCCCACGACCGTTCTCGCTCGCGCACGCCGTTCGTGGTGAGCGCGCTGGTGATCGGCACGGCGGCCGTCCTGGGCCGCGCCCAGCTACGCCGCGACTAAAGCGTCAGCAGGTCGCGCGCACCGGTGTCGGACGAGGGGTGGCGCAGCTTGCTCATGGCGCGCGCCTCGATCTGGCGGATGCGCTCGCGGGTGAGGTTCATCTCGGCGCCCACGTCTTCGAGCGTGCGGATCTCGCCGGCGCCGTCGAGCCCGAAGCGCATGCGCAGGATCTTCTGCTCGCGCTCGTCGAGGGGCTGGAGCAGCTTCTCGATGGCCGCGGGCATCATCTTGACGGCGGCCACGTCGAAGGGCGACTCGGCCGAACGGTCCTCGACGACGTCGCCCAGCTCGGCGTCGCCGTCCTCCCGCAGGGGCTCGGAGAGCGAGATCGGCTCGGAGCGGAAGCGCAGCGCTTCGATGAGCTTGTCCTCGGGCATCTCGCACTCCTCGCAGAGCTCCTTGATGGTCGGCGGACGGCCGAACTTGAGCTCGAGGCGCGACTGGGCCTTCTGGACCCGCGCCAGGGTGTCGCCGGCGTGCACCGGCAGGCGGATCGTGCGGCCCGTGTTGGCGATGCCGCGGGTGATGGCCTGGCGGATCCACCAGGTCGCGTAGGTGGAGAACTTGAAGCCCTTGCGCCAGTCGAACTTCTCGACCGCGTGCATCAGCCCGAGGTTGCCCTCTTGGATGAGGTCCAGCAGCGGGAGCCCGGACGCCTGGTACTTCTTGGCGATCGAGACCACGAGGCGCAGGTTGGACTGGACGAAATCGCGCTCGGCCACGTCGCCGCGGTGCGCGGCGCGCTTGAGGGCCTGCTTCTTGGTGGGGGTGAGCTTGACCTTCTTATTGGTCTCGGCGGCGTCGAGCTCGGCCTTGGCCTCGCGGCCCTCCTCGATGGTCTGGGCCAGGCGGACCTCGTCGTCCTTGGTGAGCAGGGTGTACTGGCCGATGTCCGACAGGTAGAGCCGGACCAGGTCCTCGTCGTCCCGGTCTACGCGATCTTTGGCCATGGTGCTCCCTAGGGTTGGTGGCCGTCCCTTCGCCGTGAGCGCGCCCGCGGCGAACCGTCGGGCGCCCGACACTGACCAGGTTTTTCCGCCACTACTAGTTATACGGGGCAGCGCAACCTAGCGGCCCACGCCCAGGCTGTCGGCGCAGCCGGCCGCGTCCAGGTCCTCGGCGAGGGACCGCGCCACCCGCGCGAGCCGAGCGTCCTCGTCGTCGTGGCGCGATCCCGCCAGGTCCCGGATCGCTACGATCTGGCCCACGACCAGGTCCGACGCGTGGTCGAGCAGGTCGACGGCGTCCGCGTCGACCACGGCGCGCGCGTCGCGCAGGCTGACCAGGAGACGCGGGCCGACCACGACCGCCAGGGCGTACAGGGCGAGGCGCCCCGAGGGGTCCTCGCCGACCGCGCGCTCGAGCACGACGGCCACCGGCGCGAACGGCTCGCGCACCTCACCGAGCGTCTCGCGCGCGGCCAGGGTGAGCTCGCCGAAGGTGCGGGCCGCCTCGTAGGCGCGCACCACGGCGCCGTCGTCGCCGAAGGAGCCGGCGCTGGCGCCCAGGACGCGGTAGGGCGCGGCGAAGACCGACGCCAGGTGGGCCAGGACCTCGCGCGTGCCCGGGGTCACTCGGGGCGGAACTCGTTGGTGATCGGCATGCGCCGGTCGCGCCCGAAGGCCTTCTTCGAGATGCGCACTCCCGGCGGCATCTGGCGGCGCTTGTACTCGCTGCGGTCGACCAGGGTGGCGATGCGGCGCACCAGCTCCGCGTCGTGGCCGGCGGCGATCAGCTCTTCGGCGGTCGCGTCGCCCTCGACGTAGAGCTCGAGCAGCGGGTCGAGCAGCTCGTAGGGCGGCAGCGACTGGTCGTCACGCTGATCGGGGCGCAGCTCGGCCGACGGCGCCTTGACGAGGACCGACGCGGGCACGGGCGCGGGGTCGCCGTCGGCCAGCGCGCGCTCGTTGCGGTAGCGGCACAGCTCGTA
>DAIOGY010000167.1:0-3372 GCA_036745005.1 Acidimicrobiales bacterium
CGGAAGCCGGAGTCGCTCAGCACCCGCGGGATTACCCGCTGACTCGCCAGGACGAGCTCGGCGCTCAGTTGGCGGCCGAGGACCGCGGCGAGCGCGAACTCCGGGACGCGAAGGAGGCCCGGGCGCCTCAGTTCGGCGGCCAGGGCCCGGGTGAACTCGCGGTTGGTGACCGGCGCCGGGCCCGTGAGGTTGACCGGGCCGCCGAGCTGCCGGTCGATGACCCACTGGATGGCGCGGACCTGATCGACCAGGGAGATCGGGCTCATCCACTGGCGCCCGTCACCGAGGGTCCCGCCCAGTCCCGCTCGAAACAGGGGGAGCTGGCGGGCGAGCGCCCCGCCGCCGGCGCCCAGCACGAGTCCGGAGCGCAGCAGGGCCGCCGGCGGCCCGTGGGCGGACGCCGCGGCCGACTCCCACGCCACGCACACGTCAGCCAGGAAGCCGGTCCCGCGCGCCGTGGCCTCGTCGACCTCTTCGTCGCCGCGGTCCCCGTAGAAGCCGATGGCCGAACCGCTGGCCAGGAAGGGGAGCCCCGAGCCGCGCGCCGCCAGGGCCTCGACCAGCAAGGTCGTGGTCGCCACCCGAGAGGACAGGATCTCGGCGCGTCGTGCGGCGCTCCAGCGACTCTGGGCGAGACCCACGCCGGCGAGGTTGACGACGGCGTCCAGGCCGCCCTCGCGACGCAGGTCACCCTCGTCGACCAGGCCGCGCGCGGGGTCCCAGCGAATCGCGTCGCCGACGACGGGCGCGCCGCCGGGGCGCACGAAGGCGACAACCTGGTCGCCGCGCTCGCGCAGCGCGGCGACCAGGGCGGTCCCGATGAAGCCCCGAGATCCCGTTACGCCGACGCGCAACGTTCGTCGACCAGACGCCCGATCAGGGCCGCCAAGGGGGCGGGTCGCGACAGGTGGGCGCCGTGCCCCGCGTGGGACATCTCGATGGTCTGGATCGACGGGCTTAGCACCGCGATCTTGTCGGCGAGCGCGCGGTAGTGCTCGCCGAGGGGGCCGTCGCCGTGGATGAGGACGATCGGCGTGGACATCGTGGCGAGGTCGAAGGGGGCGGGTCCGCGCACCACCGCGAGGTCGGCCAGCAGCGCTGGTCCGTCGAGGCGGCGAGACTCGCGCTCGGGCTCGCTCAGGCGCTCCCACGCCGCGTCCGAGACGACCCGTCGGAAGAAGACCTCCGCCTCGTGGCCCGGGTCGTCAGTGGGCGCCGGGCGCGAGCTGACTCGCTCGAGGATCCACGGCAGGGGGGTCTCGTAGACGATCACCTCGGCCACGAGCTCCGGGTCGCGCGCGGCGGTGCCCAGGGCCACGAGCCCCCCGAAGCTGTGGCCGAAGAGGAAGACGGGTCCGACGGATCGCTCGCGCCGGGCGATCGTCGCGAGGTCCTGGACGTGGTGGGTGAACGTCAGCGGCGCGAGGCCCCGTGATCCCCGGTAGTCCCGGCGGTCGTAGGCGACGAGGTCCACGTCCTCGACGCGTCGGGCCAAGCGGGCGAACGAGCCCCCACGATCGAGGCCCCCGTGCACGCAGATCACGACGGCCCTGGGATGAGCCACGCGGTGTTCGAGCAGGGCCAGGCCCGGCACCGGGGAGTCGCCCGGGATGAGGCCGATGGTGGGCGGCGGGGAGGGACGCACGCAGGGAATCTAGTGCTCGTCGTTCCCACGGGCTCCCGAGAACAGCGGGACCCACCCCTAGGCTGGACGCGTGAGCACGACGCCCGAGGCGCCCTCGGCGGCAACGAAAGGGTCGTTCGGACCCAACGCGTGGCTGGTCGACGACATGTACGAGCGCTACCTGGCCGACCCCGAGTCCGTGGCGGCGAGCTGGCGCGAGTTCTTCGTGGACTATCAGCGCTCGACGGTCCCGGCCGTGGCCGCGCCTTACGCTGCGGCGCCGGCGCCGGCGCCGGTCGCCGCCTCGCCCACGGATGCTGAGGCCACGCCGCTGCGCGGCGCCTCCGCGCGTCTCGTCACGAACATGAACGCGAGCCTGGCGATCCCGACGGCGACCAGCGTGCGCACGGTGCCCGCACGGCTCCTCGAGATCAACCGCGCGGCCCTCAACGAGGCGCTCGCGCGGGCCAGCGGAGCGAAGGTCTCCTTCACCCACCTCATCGCTTTCGCGGCGGTCCAGGGTCTTCGCGCCGTGCCCGCCCTCAACTCGACCTTCGTCGACGCCGTCGACGACCGCGGCACCCCCGGGGTGCGCCACCACGACCACGTGGGGCTGGGGCTCGCGGTGGACGTCGAGCGCCCCGACGGATCGCGCAACCTGCTCGTGCCGGTGATTGGCGACGCCGACTCGCTCGGCTTCCGCGACTTCCTGCTCGCCTACGAGGACCTCGTGCGCAAGGTGCACGCGGGGTCGTTCAACGCCGACGACTTTGTCGGCGCCACCATCACGCTCACCAATCCCGGCACGCTCGGCACCGTCCAGTCGGTCCCGCGCCTCATGCCGGGGCAGGGAGCCATCATCGGCGTCGGGGCGCTCGGCTGGCCGGCGGGGTTCGAGTCGGCCGATCCGCGCGCCCTGGCGGACCTGGGGGTCGGCAAGGTGCTCACGTTGACCTCGACCTACGACCACCGGATCATCCAGGGTGCCGAGTCCGGGCTGTTCCTGCGCTACGTCGCCGAGTGCCTCACCGGCGGCCACGACTTCTACGACGAGGTCTTCGCCTCCCTGGGCGTGCCCTACGAGCCGTCGCGCTGGGCGAGCGACCGCAACGCGCTGAGCGACGAGGACGACGCCGAGCGCGTCCTCAAGCAGATCCGCGTCCAGGAGCTCATCAACATGTACCGGGTCCGCGGTCACCTGCACGCGCACCTCGACCCGCTGACCGCGGCCCCGCCGCCGGTGCACCCCGAACTCGACCTCGCCACCTACGGCCTGACGATCTGGGACCTGCCGCGGCGCTTCGTGGTCGACGGGTTGGCCGGGCGCCGCGAGGCGACGCTCGACGAGATCATGACGATCCTGCGCGACGCGTACTGCCGCACCATCGGTATCGAGTACGGGCACATCATGGATCCCGAGCAGAAGCAGTGGATCCAACGCCGCGTCGAGGGCGTCCACGTGACGGCCTCGCTGGACGACCAGCGCCTGATCCTCGACGCCCTCACCGAAGCCGAGGTCTTCGAGAGGTTCCTGCACTCGCGCTACGTCGGCCAGAAGCGCTTCGGCCTCGAGGGCGCCGAGTCGACCATCGTGGCGCTCAAGACGATCCTGGACGCCGCCGCCGACGAGGGCACGCGCGAGGCGGTCATCGCGATGGCCCACCGCGGACGGCTGAACGTGCTGGCCAACGTGGTGGGCAAGTCCTACAGCGACATCTTCTCCGAGTTCGAGGGCAACCTCGACCCCG
>DAIOGY010000168.1:0-3368 GCA_036745005.1 Acidimicrobiales bacterium
AAGGTCGGCTCCGCGCTGGTCAAGCGCGGGCTGGCCGACATGCTGCGCGGCGGGGTCATCATGGACGTGGTCAACCCCGAGCAGGCCAAGATCGCCGAGGACGCCGGAGCCGTCGCGGTCATGGCACTCGAGCGCGTGCCCGCCGACATCCGCCGCGATGGCGGGGTCGCGCGCATGAGCGACCCGATGATGATCCAGGAGATCCAGGCGACCGTGACCATCCCGGTCATGGCCAAGGCCCGCATCGGCCACTTCGCCGAGGCCCAGGTCCTCCAGGCGCTCGGCGTGGACTACGTCGACGAATCCGAGGTCCTCACACCAGCCGACGAGGAGCACCACATCGACAAGTGGGCCTTCACGGTGCCCTTCGTGTGCGGGGCGACCAACCTCGGCGAGGCGCTGCGGCGCATCGGCGAGGGCGCGTGCCTCATCCGCTCCAAGGGTGAGGCCGGCACCGGCAACGTGGTGGAGGCCGTGCGCCATCTGCGCACGATCAACGCCCAGATGCGCCGGCTGAAGAGCGCCGACGCCTCCGAGCTCTTCGCCCTGGCTAAGGAGCTCGGCGCCCCCCTTGCGCTCGTCCAAGAGGTCGCCGAGACGGGCCACCTGCCCGTGCCGATGTTCTGCGCCGGCGGCATCTCGACGCCCGCCGACGCGTCGCTGGTCCTGCAGCTGGGAGCCGAGGCCGTCTTCGTCGGCTCGGGGATCTTCAAGAGCGAGGACCCGGTGCGCATGGCCACGGCGATCGTGGAGGCGACCACGCACTTCGACGACGCCGGCGTCGTCGCCAAGGTATCCACGGGACTCGGGGCCGCGATGCGCGGTGCCGAGACCGCCTCTCTCGAACAGCGCCTGGCCGAACGCGGTTGGTAGTGCGCCGCGTCGGCGTGCTCGCCCTGCAAGGCGACGTGCGCGAGCACGAGGCCGTCCTCACCGCGCTGGGCGTCGAGGTGACGCGGGTGCGCCGATCCGAGGAGCTCGACGGACTCGACGGGCTCGTGATGCCCGGGGGAGAGTCCACGGCCATGGCCCACCTGCTCGAGACCTCGGGGTTGCGCAAGCCCCTCGGCGAAGCCCTGGCCGACGGCCTCGCCGTGCTGGGGACCTGCGCGGGCCTGATCCTGCTCAGCGAGTGCGTGCTCGACGGGCGCGACGACCAGTGGAGCTTCGGCGCCTTGGACGTCGCCGTGCGGCGCAACGGCTACGGGCGCCAGATCGCGAGCTTCGAGGCCGACGTCGACGTGATCGGGATCGGCGTGGTGCCCGGGGTCTTCATCCGCGCGCCGCGCGTCGAGCGGTGGTCCGACGAGGTCGAGGTGCTCGCCACCCACGACCACGGCGACGGCGCGCACCCGGTCCTGGTGCGCCAAGGAGCGATCCTGGGCTGCGCGTTCCACCCCGAGCTGACCAGCGACACGCGGATCCACGAGCTCTTCCTCGCGGCGGCGCCGTCGGTCTGATTAGCCCCCGGCGCTGGCCACCATCGTTCCTGATCAGGGGGGCCGGAGCCGCCAGCACCTCGCGGCCCGCGTGCGCGCACGGCGCTAAGTGTAAGCATGTAATCTTGTAATCATGAAGAAAGAAGAGATCACGCGGTTCTTCGACGAGAAGGTGCCGCGCAACTGGTTCAGCTCGCTCAGTGTCAAGGTCGACGGTGACGAGATCCTGTGCGTGGGCGAGCTGCCCGCGGACGTGACGGTCGACGGCTTTCGCGAGTCGACCCGCGCCGAGCGCATCGCCTTGGCCGAGTCGGCCGAGGAGCTGTTTCGTCGCAAGGTGTCCTGGGGTGTCGGTCGCGACGGCGTCACGACGCTGTTCACGCATCTGAGCATCCCGGTCATGACCCGTCTGCGCCTGCGCGAGCGTGCCGTTCTCGACACGCTGATCGAGTCGGGCGTCGCGCGCAGCCGCAGCGAGGCGCTGGCCTGGTGCGTCAAGCTGGTGGGCCGTCACGAGGCCGAGTGGCTCGGCGAGTTGCGCGAGGCGCTCGCGGGCGTGGAGAAGGCTCGCTCCGGGGGACCGTCCTCGTCGTAGCGCCGCGCGGGTCTTGGACCTGCGCGCAGTGACGGCCCTTTCGGAGTCGCCGCGCTCAGCCGGTAGCATCGTCTACGCCCCACGGGGCGGGAGGAACCATGTCCGGCCATTCGAAGTGGGCGACCACCAAGCACCGCAAGGGGGCCAAGGACAGCGCCCGCGCCAAGGTCTTCGCCAAGCTGATCCGCCAGGTGGAGGTCGCCTCGCGCGAGGGCGGCGGCGACCCGACGACCAACGCCAGCCTGCGCACCATGTACCAGAAGGCCCGCGAGGCCTCGGTGCCCATCGACACGATCGAGCGGGCCATCAAGCGCGGCACCGGCGAGCTCGAGGGCGCCCGCTACGAGCCGGTGACCTACGAGGGCTACGCCCCCGGCGGCGTCGCGGTGATCGTCGAGACCCTGACTGACAACCGGAATCGCACGAGCGCGGAGATCAAGCACCTCTTCACGCGCTTCGGCGGGTCGATCGCCGAGCCCGGCTCGGTCGCCTGGCAGTTCGACCGCAAGGGCGTGATTGAAGTGCAGGGGCCCGTCGACGAGGACCAGCTCCTCGAGAAAGTGCTCGAGGCCGGCGCCGAGAACTTCACCGACAACGGCGGCGACTACACGGTGACCACCGAGCCGCACGATCTTGGTGCCGTGCGCGAGTCGCTCGACGGCGCCGGCCTGACGGTGCTCAGCGCCGAGCTCACCCTGGTGCCCCAGAACGTGGTCGAGATCACCGACGACGCCGAGGCGAAACGGGTGCTGCGCCTCGTCGACGCCATGGACGAGCACGACGACGTCCAGAACGTCTTCGCCAACTTCGACGTCTCCGACGAGGTCCTGGCCGACTTCGAGGCCTAAACACCACCAACGCGGTGGTCGAGGTTAATATCGAACATATGTTCGTACTGGGCATCGACCCGGGCCTGACCCGCTGTGGCTACGGGGTGGTGGAGGGGTCGCTGTCCGACCTGGAGTCCTTCGCCGCGCGCCGCGCCGGGGTGATCGAGACCTCGAAGTCGGCCCCGGTCGAGGAGCGGCTGCGCCAGCTGAGCGACGAGCTCGCCGGTCTCATCGCCGAGGCGCGCCCCGACGTGGTCGTCGTCGAGCGGGTCTTCTTCCAGCGCAACGCGCTCACCGCGATCTCGGTGGCCCAGGCGAGCGGCGTGGCGATCGCCCTGGCCGGCGCGACCGGCGCGCGGGTGCGACAGTTCACGTCCCAGGAGGTCAAGCTGGCCGTGACCGGCTACGGCGCGGCGTCCAAGTCCCAGGTCCAGGCCATGGTCGCGCGCCTGTGCGGTCTCAGCGAGCCACCACGTCCCCCCGACGTCGCGGACGCGTTGGCCC
>DAIOGY010000169.1:0-3334 GCA_036745005.1 Acidimicrobiales bacterium
CATTCAGCCCTAGGCCGTGACGCGACCGACCGGCGAGCCGTCGTCGGACGCGCCACCTGTTCCTGACGCGTCGCCGGCTCCTCTTCGCCGGTCGCCGTGGCGTCGTGGCGAGCACCCTGTCCAGCGTGGTCCTCGTCGGCGCGCTGGTGGCGGTGTTCTTCCTGGCGCCGGGCGGCGCGGCGGTGCGCCACTTCTTCTTCAACCCCCAGGACATGTGGCAGTCCTTCGTCGGTGACCCGGCCAAGGGGTTGAGCTCGGTCGGCCGGGGCTTGATCACCAACGTGTGGATGTTCTTGCTGTGCGAGGTCCTGATCCTGCTCTTCGGACTCGGCGTCGCGTGGACGCGGCTCAGCCAGTCGCCGGTCCTCCTGCCGTTTCGCGTGCTGGCCACGATCTACACCGACGTCTTTCGAGGGATCCCCTTCCTCCTCGTCATCTTCATGGTCGGCTTCGGCATCCCCGCCCTCGGGCTCCACGTGATCTCGACCCAGTCGCCCGCGGTGTACGGCTGCGTGGCGCTCACCATCACCTACACCGCCTACGTCGCCGAGGTGTTCCGCGCGGGCATCTTCTCGGTGCACAGCGGCCAGCTGCTCGCCGCGCGCTCGCTGGGCCTGACCCACGCCGCGACGATGCGCCGCGTGATCCTGCCCCAGGCCGTGCGCACGGTGATCCCGCCGCTGCTCAACGACTTCATCTCCCTGCAGAAGGACACCGCGTTGGTCTCGCTGCTGGGCGTCGTCGAGGTGGTGCGCGCGGCGGGCATCTACGGCTCGACCGAGTTCAACTACAGCGGCTACACGGTGGCGTCCCTGCTGTTCCTCGCGCTCACCGTGCCGATGACCCGCTTCACCGACCGGCTCATCGCCCGAGACCGTGCGCGCCGATTGGTCGGGGTCTCGTGAGCGAGGTCATCCTCGAGATGAGGGACGTCCACAAGCGCTTCGGGGACCACGAGGTGCTGCGTGGCGTCTCCCTCGCGCTGCACCGACACGAGGTGGTCTGTCTCATCGGGGCGTCGGGGTCGGGCAAGTCCACCCTGTTGCGCTGCGCCAACCTGCTCGAGACCGTCGACGGCGGGGACGTCACGCTGTTCGGCCAGTCGCTGCTCGACGCCCGGATCGACCCGGACCTGGTGCGGCGCCACATCGGGCTGGTCTTCCAGTCCTTCAACCTCTTCCCGCACCTCAGCGTGATCGACAACATCCTCCTGGGACCGGTGCACGCCCTCAAGCGCCCCCACGACGAAGTCCGCGCCGAGGCGCTCGCGCTGCTCGAGCGCATCGGGTTGGCCGATCGCGCCGAGGAGTACCCGGACCGCCTCTCGGGCGGCCAGCAGCAACGCGTGGCCATCGTGCGCTCGCTGGCGATGCAGCCGGCGCTGCTCTTGCTCGACGAGGTCACGAGCGCGCTCGATCCGACCCTGGTCGGCGAGGTCCTCGACCTGCTGCGCGACCTGGCCCGCGCCGGCACGACGATGCTGATCGCGACCCACGAGATGAACTTCGCGCGCGACGTCGCGCACCAGGTCGCCTTCCTCGATCAGGGCGTGCTGGTCGAGTGCGGCGAGCCCGCCCAGTTCTTCGGCGCGCCGCGCGAGGCCGCGACCCGGGCGTTCCTGGAGCGCGTGCGCTAGCTGGCGCGCGCGAGCAGCTCGGGCATCTCCACGGCCAGGTCGAACAGCTCGCGGTCGCGCTGCCAGGTCAGGTGCTCGCGCACGTGTTCGAGGCCCAGCCACACCAGGTCGTCGACCTCCTCGGTGGGCGCAAACTGACCGTCGTCGGGCGACATCAGGTAGTAGGCGACGATCTTGGGCTTGCCCTTGCGGTGGGTGTAGTTGGTGGTCCCGATGAAGCGCTCGATGAGACAGGCCAGACCGGTCTCTTCGTGGACCTCGCGCACGGCCGCCTGCTCGAAGTTCTCGCCGGGGTCCAGCTTGCCCTTGGGGAAGGTCCAGTCACCGCGTGCCTCGCGGAAGATGCAGGCGATCTCGACGACGCCGCCGCGCACGAAGTGGCGCACGATGCCGCCCGCCGCCCGAATGAGATCGATGGGCGCGTCGCTGGGAACGATGAGCTCCTCAGTCACGAGGTACACGCCGCCCACGGTAGAGGACGACCGAGCCGCGACGGCGCATGGTCCCAGATCCGGTCGCGGATGGTCACGTTCGTAGAGTAGTGACGATGATCGTGGCGTCCCTGGCTCTCGGGTGGCGCCTCGTGATCTACGCGGGCGCCGGGGTGGCCGGCGGGATCGCCAACGGCGTCGCCGGCGGCGGGACCTTCATCACCTTCCCGACGCTGCTGGCGCTCGGGGTCCCGGCCCTGCAGGCGAACGTGTCGACCACCGTCGGGGTGGTGCCCAGCTATCTCGCGGGACTAACGACCTACCGCCGCTCGCTCGGCGCGCACCGCGGCCCGCTGGCGTCGTTGGTGGCGCCCGCGGTTCTCGGCACCCTGTCCGGCTGCGCGCTGCTGCTCACGGGATCCCAGCAGACCTTCCGCGCGGTGGTGCCGTGGCTCATCGGGGCCGCGACGGTGCTGTTCGCCGCGGCCCCGCTGGTCACCCGCTACCTGCCCCACGTCGACCCGGACCACCCGGCGCGTCGCAGAGTCCTGCGCGTGGCCGTCTTCGTCGCGGCGATCTACGGGGGCTACTTCGGCGCCGGCCTCGGCATCATGTTGCTGGCGGTGATGGCCGTCACCCTGCCCTACGACATCCACGAGATCCAGGGGCTGCGCGCCACGCTCTCGACCCTCATCGGCGGGACGGCGGCGGTGGTGTTCGCGATCCGCGGACACCTCGCGGTGGCCGCGGTGGCGATGCTGCTCGTCGGCTCGCTCGTGGGCGGCTGGCTCGGGACGCGCCTCATCACGCGCCTGTCGCCGTGGGTCGTGCGCTGCCTGGTCGTGGCCTTCGGCGTGGCCACCACCGTGCGACTGGCGGTGGGCTGAAAGATGACTTGTTCCATTAGTTTTGTGGCGTGAAGCGACTCTTCTCCTTCCCCAACCCGGTCAACGACGCGGCCGCGCGCACCGTCGCGCTGGGCGTCGTCGCGATGTCGGCCACCGCACTGATCACCGGCTGGGCGTGGCTGCTCATCCCGTTGACCTACGGCTTCGTCGCGCGGGTCGCCACCGGCCCGACGCTCTCGCCCCTGGGCCAGTTCGCCGTGCGTGTCGCGGCTCCGCGCCTGACGGCGTGGACCAAGTCGGTGCCCGGGCCACCCAAGCGCTTCGCCCAGGCCATCGGCGCCACCTTCACCCTGAGCGCCACGGGAGTGTGGCTGGGCGTGGGCTGGCGGGCGGCGCGCTGGTTCCTGGTGCCCCTGCTG
>DAIOGY010000170.1:0-3331 GCA_036745005.1 Acidimicrobiales bacterium
GTGGGTCAGGAGCTTTCGATCCCCATCAACCACTTCTCCGGCGCGTACACCTGCTCGGACGAGACGCTGGCGCAGCTCGTCGACGGCGACCAGGTCGTGCTGCGCTACCGCAACAACCCCAACGGTTCGCGAGACGACATCGCGGGCGTGTCGAACGCCGAGGGCAACGTCGTGGGCCTCATGCCCCACCCCGAACGAGCCATGTCGAGCCTCGTCGGCTCGGCCGACGGACGGACGCTGCTGGAGGGATTCCTGCGGGTGGACGTGCCCGCGCCCTAGCCGCGGGTGCGGCTGATCCCGGCGCGCTTGAGCACCTCGGCGGCCACGCCGAGCTCGCGGAACGCGCCGTAGCCGATGCCGTTGCGCGCGGCGTAGGACTTGGCGACCTTGACGAAGTCCTTCTCCAGGCCCGAGAGGTCGACGCGCGTGAGGAGCCGTTCGCGCTCGGCCACTAGGTCGTAGCGCTTCTGGGTCAGCTCGAGGCGGCGGATCGGCGAGGCGTCGGCGAGCTCCTTGTCGAGGCGAACGATGACCATCGAGATCGACTCGGGGGTGCGCTTGCGCCCGCGCTTGCCCTTGCCGGCCGCCAGCGCGTCGAGGTACTTGCTCACGGCGCGCGCCTCGTTGCGACCCTGGGCCAGCTTGGCCTTGTGATCGGCGCTCATCGTGCGCTTAGCCGTCTTCTTCGCGGGTGCCTTCTTCGTCGCCGTCGCCATTATGTCTCCATCGTTATCGAGTATTTAGTGGGCTTCAATTCAGTGTAGTTGCTGTCATAAGCCAGGCCAAGTGAATATCTTAAACGATGCTAAACCTCGAAAGGCCTTGCCGCGTCAGGTGGCTCTATGGAGCAACCATCGACGAACCAGACAATCGAACCACGTTTCCTGACGAATCTCTCAGCACATCGGTCGCGATTCATCACGATATTGTCCGCACGACCAAGGCCGGGTCGCAAGAATTTTCCTCCGTCGGTCGATTCGGGACGCTCAATATCGGCCGAAGTGGGGCGCGCCACGGCGATCCGGCGTGACGTCACGCGCGCCGCCGCCGGAACGAGCCCGCGGGTGACGCCCGGTAACTTGGAGTCGTGAGCCGCGAACACCTGCATCGGGCGCTCGGGCTCACGGACGACGAACTCGCGCGCATCCGCTCCGTCCTGGGCCGCGAGCCCAATCACCTCGAGCTCGCCCTCTACGGCGTGATGTGGAGCGAGCACTGCTCCTACAAGTCGTCGCGGATCCACCTGAAGCGCCTTCCCACGACCGCGCCCCACGTCCTGGTAGGCCCGGGGGAGAACGCGGGCGTGATCGACGCCGGCGACGGGATCGCCGTGGCCATCCGCATCGAGAGCCACAACCACCCCTCGGCGATCGAGCCCTACCAGGGGGCGGCGACGGGCGTGGGCGGCATCCTGCGCGACGTCTTCACGATGGGCGCGCGGCCGCTCGCGGTCATGGACCCGCTCTTCTTCGGCCCCCTCACCGACGCGCGCCAGCGATGGCTCCTCGAGGGAGTCGTGTCGGGCATCTCGGGGTACGGCAACTCGGTAGGCGTGCCGACGGTGGGTGGCGAGCTGACCTTCGACCCGTGCTACGGCGCCAACCCGCTCGTCAACGTCCTGTGCGTCGGGGCGATGCCCGTCGGGCGCCTGGTGCTGGGCGCCGCGTCCGGGGTCGGCAACCTCGCGGTGCTGCTCGGCTCGACCACCGGTCGCGACGGGATCGGCGGGGTGTCGGTGCTGGCGTCCGCGGGCTTCGCCGGCGAGGACGGCTCGGCCAGCGCCGACGACGCGAAGCGCCCCAGCGTGCAGGTGGGCGACCCCTACGAGGAGAAGCGCCTGATCGAGGCCTGCCTGGAGATGCTCGAGAGCAAGCTGGTCATCGGCATCCAGGACCTCGGCGGGGCCGGGCTGGTCTGCGCGACCAGCGAGACCGCGGCGCGCGGCGGTGTCGGCATGGACGTGGACGTGGCGGCGGTGCCGCGCCGTGAGTCGGGCATGGCGCCCTTCGAGGTGATGACCTCCGAGAGCCAGGAGCGGATGCTGGCCATCGTGACCCCCGAGGGGTGGCCGGCCGTCGCCGCGCTGTGCGCCAAGTGGGAGGTTCGGGCCACCGTGGTGGGCCGGGTGGTGGCCCCCGTCGCGGACAATGGCGGGATCCCGGTCGGGCGCCTGCGGATCCGCGACGGCGTCGACGGCGAGGTCCTGGCCGACGTCCCGGCCGCCTCCCTGGCCGACGAGGCCCCCCTCTACGACCGACCGCGGCGCCGTCCGGCGCACCAGGACGCCCTGATCGCGGACGACCCCGGCGACGAGCCCGCCGGCGACTGCGCCGAGGACCTGCTGGCGATGCTGGTGGACCCCGCGTGGGTCCACCGCCAGTACGACTCGATGCTGTTCCTCAACACCGTGGTCGGCCCGGGCCGCGACGCCGCCCTGTTGCGACTCCGCGGTCCCGGCCTCCCGCACTCATCGCGCGGGATCGCCCTCTCCACAGACTCCAACCCGCGCTGGTGCGCGCTCGACCCGCGCGAGGGCACCGCGCTCACGGTGGCCGAGGGCGTCGCCAACCTGGCCTGCGTGGGCGCCACCGCGAAGGCGGTCGTGAACTGTCTCAACTTCGGCAACCCCGAGCACCCCGAGGTCATGTGGCAGCTCAGCGAGGCGATCGACGGGATGGCCGAGGCCTGTCGCGCCCTGGGGCTGCCGGTGATCGGCGGGAACGTCTCGCTCTACAACGAGAGCGGGGGAGCCGACATCGACCCCACGCCGGTCATCGGCCTGCTGGGCGTCGTGGACACCCTGGTGGCGCCGCCGCCGGGGTGGTCGTGGCGCGACGGTGACACCGTCTTCATGGTGGGGGAGCGTCGGGCGCCGGGGCCACGGCCGTTTCCGCTGGCTGGTACGCGGTGGGCGACCCTTCGGGGGCGACGAGGGGGTCAGCTGGCGCCATTGGCAGCCGAGTCCTTCGCCACCACCGCCGCCTTCGTGGCTGCGGAGGTGGCGGTGATCTGCGCGGGGGAGGTGAGCGACCTGACCGCCGTGCACGACGTCGGGGCGGGCGGCATCGCGGTCGCGTTGGCCGAGGTCGCCGCAGCATCGGGCTGCGGCGTTGTCGCTGCGCACGTGTCGGGTCACGCGGAGCTCTTCTGCGAACATCCCGGGCGTTTCGTCGTCGCGACCTCGAACCCCGACGCGTTCACCGCGAGGGCGGCCGAGTCCGGTGTGACAGCATCGAACCTCGGCGTCGTGGGCGGATCTCGCCTGGTTCTGGACCAACTGGTCGACCTAGGTGTGGGGGCCGTCGCCTCGCGCCGGGTGGGCGCGCTGACG
>DAIOGY010000171.1:0-3328 GCA_036745005.1 Acidimicrobiales bacterium
GACCTCGGTGCTCGAGACCCACGGCCACTGGGACCACATCCAGGCCGTGCCCGCGGTGCGCGAGGCCGGCATCGACGTGTGGGTCCGCCGCGAGGACGCCGATCAGCTGTCGGGCTACGACCACCTGCTCGAAGACGATGACGTGCTCTCCGTGGGCGACCTGCGGGTGCGCACGGTGCACACCCCGGGCCACACGCCCGGCTCCATCTCCTTCCTCGTCGAGGGCACCCCCCTGCTGTTCACCGGCGACACCCTCTTTCCGGGCGGGCCCGGCGCCACGCACTTCGACGGCGGCGACTTCGCGACGATCATCACCTCGATCGAGGAACGCTTCTTCCGAGTGCTCGATGACGCGACGATCCTGTGGCCCGGGCACGGGTCGCCGTCGACCATCGGCGTCGAGAGGCCCCACCTCGACGAGTGGATCGAACGCGGCTGGTAGGACGGCCCCGCGAGCCTCACCGGTAGGCTCGACTGCGTGCCGGAACCACTTCTCGAGCTGCGCAACCTGCACGTGGTGGCCGACGGGGTGGCCATCCTGCGCGGGGTGGACCTCACGGTCCGCGAGGGCGAGGTGTCGGCCCTCATGGGGCCTAACGGCGCCGGAAAGTCCACGCTGGCCGGCGTGGTCATGGGTCACCCGGGTTTCACGATCACCGACGGCGAGGTGCGCCTCCGCGGCGAGGTCATCACTCGCTGGAGCCCCGACCAGCGAGCGCGCGCCGGCATCTTCCTGGCCTTCCAGTACCCCGAGGCGATCAGCGGCGTCTCGGTCACCCAGTTCCTGCGCCAGGCGATCGCGGCGCGCAAGGGGCTCGACGAGCTCAGCGTGCTGGAGGTGCGCCTTGACCTCGCCGAGTGGATGGACCGGCTCGGCATGGACCCGGCCTTCGCCGAGCGCCACCTCAACGAGGGATTCTCCGGTGGCGAGCGCAAGCGCAACGAGATACTCCAGATGGCCCTGCTCGATCCGGTCGTCGCGCTGCTCGACGAGACCGACTCGGGCCTGGACATCGACGCCCTGCGAGTGGTCGCCCGCGGCGTGCGAACCGTGCGCGACCAGCGACCCGACATGGGCGTGCTGCTCGTGACCCACTACGTCAAGCTCCTCGAGGAGATCGAGCCCGATCAGGTCCACGTGCTCATCGACGGCCAGATCGTGGCCTCCGGCGGCGCCGACCTGGCCCAGCGCATCGAGCACGAGGGCTACGACGCCTGGCGCCGGGTGCCAACGTGAGCAGCTTCGACGCGCGGCGCGTGCGCGCGGACACGCCGGGGCTGCGCCGCGTCATCTACGGGCGACCCATCACCTACCTCGACTCGGGCGCGACCTCGCTGCCGCCGCGCTCGGTCATCGAGGCCATGAGCCGCTACTACGAGCTGCACCACGCCAACGTCCACCGCTCCGTCTTCCAGACCGCCGCCGAGGCCACCGCGACCTACGAGGGGGCGCGCGAGTCGGTGGCCAACTTCATCCACGCGCCGGGCGGGGCGGGCGAGATCGTCTTCACCCGCAACACGACGGAGTCGTTCAACCTGCTCGCCAAGTCCTGGGGGGCCGCCCACCTCGGTGCCGGCGACGTGGTCCTGCTCAGCGAGATGGAGCACCACTCGAACATCGTCCCGTGGTTCCAGCTGCGTGACGCGACTGGAGTGCAGGTCCGCTTCATCCCCGTGGGCGACGACTTCCGCCTGGACCTTCGCGAACTGGACCGGCTCATGGACGGTGTGCGCCTGGTCTCGATCGCGGCGATGTCCAACGTCCTAGGCACCGTCAACGCGGTGCGCGAGGTCACCGCGGCGGCCCACCGACACGGGGCCCTGCTCGCGATCGACGCCGCCCAGCTGGTCGCTCACGCTCCGGTCGACGTGGTCGAGCTCGACGTCGACTTCGCCTGCTTCTCGGCCCACAAGATGCTCGGTCCCACCGGGATCGGCGTGCTGTGGACGCGAGAGGAGATCCTCGCGGCCATGCCGCCCTTCCTCGGCGGCGGCGGCATGATCGCCGACGTGCGCCTCGACGGCTACAGCCCGGCCGACGGGCCGACCCGCTTCGAGGCGGGAACTCCGGCGATCGCGGAGTCGGCCGGACTTGGCGCCGCCGTGCGCTATCTCACCGGACTGGGCATGGCCGACGTGCAGAGCCATGACCGCGACCTCACCGCCTACGCGCTCGCGAGCGTGGCGGACACGTTCGGCGACCAGGTGCGCCTCATCGGGCCCGCCGACCTCGCCGATCGCGGCGGCGTGATCAGCCTGGACGTCGCGGGCGTGCATCCCCACGACGTCGCGCAGGTCCTCGACCAGATCGGCGTGTGCGTGCGCCCGGGACACCACTGCGCCAAGCTCCTCATGCGCCGCTTCGGCCTCAACGCCACGGTGCGCGCGTCCTTCGGTCCCTATTCGATCCCCGCGGACGTCGACGCGCTCGTCGAGGGGCTCGCCAACGCGATCAAGATGTTCGCCTAGCCGTGCCCGACCTCGACGAGCTCTATCGCGAGATCATCCTCGACCACTACCGCTCTCCGCGCAACCGCGGCGAGCTGGCGTCGCCGCCGGCCGTGCGCGTGGAGGGCTTCAACCCGCTGTGCGGCGACGAGGTCGTGGTCTACCTCGACGTGCGCGACGGCGAACTGCGCGACATCAAGATCACTGGGCGCGGCTGCTCGATCTCCCAGTCGTCGGGCTCGCTCATGTCGGCCGCGGTCAAGGGCAAGACGATCGAGCAGGTCCGCGAGGTGATCACCCGCTTCAAGACGATGATGACGATCTACGAGACGTCGCTGGAGAACCCCCGGGTGCCGGTCGAGGTCGACCTGCGATCGGTCGGCGAGCTCGCCGCCCTCCAGGGCGTGGTCAAGTTCCCGGTGCGCATCAAGTGCGCCATGCTCGCCTGGAACACCCTGGTCCAGGGGCTCGACGAGGCCTGACCTACTTCGGGGTGCAGGGCACCGGGTCGTAGGCGGGCACCGCCAGCGTGGGGTTGGTCGTCGTGGTGACCGGGGTGTGGGAGTGGCCCTTCACCGTCGTGGTGGTGTGGTTCACGATCGTCGTCGTCGTGGCGACCGTCGGGGGCATCGGCGTCTGCAGCGCGGCGTTGGGTGGAGGGTTGGTCGGTGACAGCAACGTCGAGCCGAAGATGTTGACCAGGAGCTGCTGGGCGTAGGGCTGCTGGACGAAGAGGACGTCGGCGCCGTTCATCACGCCGCCGCTCGTGGGCAGCGTGTAGGTCTTGATGGCGGCCGGGTTGATCGAGTGGAACTTGAGCGCCAGCCCGATGAGCTCGTTGAGCGAGAAGGTGCTGTCGAGGGTCACGCCCTGGGGGATG